>CAIVAP010000277.1 GCA_903903945.1 uncultured bacterium
GAAAAGACATAGACTCCCATGCTGACTTGGAACGAATACTGCGGCTTCTCGATATAGTCGACGACGGCCGTCGCCGCGTCGGTTTTGATCACGCCGAGGTCGATGTTTATCTTCTTGGTAAAGGATGCAATTGTGATATCGCTATCCGATGCCAGATGCGCTTGGTAGAAATCGGCAAAGTTTAGATCGGTCAGGATGTCACCGTTGAGCACAATCAAAGGCTCGTCGAATTTGTCCAACCGAGCTAACGGTCCGGCCGTTCCGAGCGGACGTTCTTCATACAGGTAGTCTATCTTGACACCCCAGCGAGAACCGTCGCCGAAGTAGGCTTCGATAAGCTGGTGAAGGTATCCGACCGCAAAGGTAATGTTTTCGATGCCGTAGTATCGTAACTGACGGACTATGATCTCTGCAATCGGATAGTTGCCGACCGGCATCAGCGGCTTAGGCAGTATCGTTGTGTAGGGGCGTAGTCGTGCTCCCTGTCCGCCGGCCAGAATCACAGCTCTCATCGACACACCCGAATTCCCGTCTGGGCACTTTGTGGTGAAGCGACTTCACAACGGGAACGGTGAATCGAAAGCAACTCTGGTTTCTGACTAACATTCGTCCGATTTTGCAAACTCACGCCTTCCATGACATTCGTTTCCGTTTCAAACAATGCAAACTTAATGCCCTCTTGTGATTAGATGTCGAGTTCGTTGATAGTGAACGAATTACGAGCAAGGCGGCCAGAAGCAAACCTTGATTTCGCGTGTCAATTGGGAAAGATTTTCCGATCAGTCAGGTCAACGACCGACACAAGATCCGGGCAGTCTAAACTGCGGATTGTCAGGCTTTTCTCTTGTCGAGCCATGCGCCGACATATTGATAGGCAGCAAACACTGCTGTTGCGCAGAGCACGCCGACAAGGGCCCCAGCCAACACATCGAACGGATAATGTACACCGACTGCGATGCGCGAGTAAGAGATGATCGCGGCAATGGTCAGGTACAACCAGATTTGTCGGCGATAGGAAAGCGAGATCAGAGCGGCTGTCGCAAAGGAGTTGGCGGCATGCGAAGACGGAAACGACAGCCCTTGCGAACAGGCTACCAGCAGATGAACGTCCGGAACGATATGGCAAGGACGCACTCTTGCGATCATAGGTTTGATTAGATGCGAAGAGACTTGGTCAGCGAGCACAACCGCGACTACACAAAGCAGCGCCGCGACTCGCCCCTGTTTTTTGCCAAAGATTAGCAGCAAGACGACAATGATCAAAAAAACTGCGCGCAGTACCCAGTCGTTGGTGATGATCGGCATTACCCGGTCGAAGATCGAATTAGCAAGAGCATTATTGAAGAAGAGAAACAATTGGGTGTCGAGGTTGATCAGCCAGTCAATCATGCGCCCCTCCCATAGATTCGACGATAGCTTTGCCGTGAGTTCGATCAATAACCGCCAGACGAAATTGCTTAAAGAGTCCCAGGCGGATTGTCGCGGTCAATTCCACTTCCTCACCGTAGTGTGTTTCGATCGGCTTCAGATTGAAATCAGACATTACTTTCATTACGGCGGAAACCTGCTCATGTGCGAAGATCAGTTTGCAGGTTTGCATCAGAAAGCATTCGACAACCGCTGCCTGATCCAGTGCCGCATTTGCCGCCTCACGATAGGCACGACTTAGTCCGCCGGTACCCAACTTGACGCCCCCATAATAGCGTGTTACCACAACCAGAATATCGGTGAGTTTGCGCGACTGGATGGTTTCATATATCTGCTTGCCGGCTGTGCCGGAAGGTTCGCCATCATCAGAAAAACGAAAAACGTTATCCAAGTTCTTGCCGGTTACATAGGCAAAGCAATTGTGCGTGGCGTCATGGTATTTCTTCTGAAGAAGATGATATTCCTCCTCTGCGGCAGTCTTGGACGAAACCGGCAGTGCCGTGCCGATGAACCTTGATCGCTCGATCTTGATTTCCGCCTGGACGCAGGCGGCTATCGTGAAGTAATTGTCAGTCAAGGTGCTTGGGCCGGATGAATTGGTCTATTACTCGTTGCAGGCGGCTCTGATAGATCAGATCAAAAGTCTGCATCTTGTCGGGCAAGAGCAACCGCGCTTGGTTGCGGACGCGCTGAACTATGAGTTCTGTTTCTGGAAGCGTGACATCTCCAGCCATCATACGAAGCACCGCCTCATCGACAATCTGCTTCAACACTCTCACCCGAGTTTCGTGATCCATCGCGTCTTATACCATGTATTGCAGTACCATTTTCCAGTCGTCCTCTTTTGCGAGCTGTACTGCACCTACGTTGTTGGTTGCGGCGTCTTTGCGGTTAGGATTGAAACAAGTGAACAACGACTTGCCTTGGCGTAAGGTTTCGGTGATCGCACCGGCA
Organism: uncultured bacterium; assembly: GCA_903903945.1. Lineage (GTDB taxonomy): Bacteria > Zixibacteria > MSB-5A5 > CAIYYT01 > CAIYYT01 > CAIYYT01. The sequence continues at coordinate 2,383 of CAIVAP010000277.1, forward strand.
GTGCCGCCGGAATCGGCCGTTGTTTCTACCACAATCACGGATCTGGCCAGACCGACGATCAATCGATTGCGAGCCATCAGCCGCCCGACCGAGACCTCTGTGTCCGGCGGATACTCCGACAATAGCAAACCCTGCTTGGCGATATTGTCAGCCAGGGCCATATTTTCAGGCGGATAGATGTCATCAAAACCGCAGCCGAGGACAGCAATTGTTTTGCCGCCACCCTTCAGTGAACCAAGATGAGCGCCGCTGTCGATTCCCCGTGCCAGGCCGGAGACCACAATCGCACCTGTGGCCGAGATCATTTTTCCCAGCCTGACTGCCTCAGCGATACCCGCACTGCTGGCAGTGTGAGAGCCGACAATTGCCACGCAATTACCGCGCAGAGCGTCAAATTCACCTTTCCAGTAGAACAATGGTGGTGGAGCGGCAATCTCCAGCAACGTCTCTGGGTAGTCCAGATGAAAAACGGTACTCAGTTCAATACCACGCTCATGAAGGTTCGTCAACCGCTTGCGGATAAACGGCGCATTTTCCATAGATAAGCGGATTTGTTCTTCACGCTCTGCCGTCATCCTCGGCAGTTCAGCAATCTCTCCGGGCAGCGATTCAAATATCTTCTCCACCTTCTCAAAATGCGTCATAAGAAGCTGGAAAGTACGTGGGCCAACGCTGGCATGCTCGCGCAAGGCGACTAATGCCATGTCCTGATCTGTCAGTTTCATATCCTGCTCCTTCCGACCTGCGCCAAAGCCGATTGGCGATCGACTGCCACCTCTCGATATGACACCAGTACAACGTACACGAACCGGCTTATTGTGTCAAGGCGCAGATGGGGCTGTTCCACCAACGTTGTCGAAGGCAGAAGTGAAAGTCTGATAGCTCTAATCCTGTGACTGTCACTCGGCGATCAGGGTTTGTGGTTTGCCGAGACCGATGCGAATGCGTATACACTACGTAATCATTGCGGTTCAATAAGAAGCGTATGGTCAGCAAACCCGCTACTAGAGCTGTCAGAAACGGGGTCAATGCTGTCGGGATACCTTACAATCGGGGACGATCGTCCAACCTTTTGGAAGCAAAGAGATTGCACTGTAGTATCCGCCTATGATTGACTATAGCGGCAGGATTGGCGTCGAAGAAAACGACAATCCAGATAGAAACAGAGAGCCTACGGCGCACGACTATCATCGCTAATACCAATAATGATAAAGACTTAACAATATGATCGACGGTTGGTATGTAAGTTGCATCATCATAGCAGCGGAAACGCATTAGCGTCGGATTTACAAATGGAAAAACAGAAAGCAAACCTTAACATTCCACATGATTCTTTGGGAGGAACCATGAAAAGAACATTTCTTTGCTTGATCACTTTTGCGGCATTGCTTCTGACCATCCCGAGTGCATCGGCACTCACGATCAGCGTCTATGAACCGGACAATGTGGGAATTACCGGCTTCGGCTACGGGCTTGTTGGCAACACAATTCATATTGACGAAGTTTGGGGTGCCGTTGGCCGCGGTTACCTGATCTTTCAGGGCCTGGATCTGGGTGTTGATTACACAGTCGTTAAGCACATTTGGAACAACACAGGCGTTGACTGGAATCTGTTTAGCGATGAGTTACTTGATCCTGCGGGACATGAAAATGATCGTCTGTACGACGATCCAATCGAACCGTGGGTCCCTGCCGGTTTCAGCCACTCCAACAATATGGACGATCTGTTTTATGCTTATGGGGTTCCGCGTACTTCCACGGCGTTCGCAAGTCTTCTTGTAGACGAAATGGCAGGTAGGGACTTCCTCGAGTATTACAACGGTTTGGTCTCTGGTGGGGGCGGTTACGAAGAGCAATCGTTCGGTTTAGTGAACTACGAACTCGAAAATGAGCCATTCCTTCTGGCTCAGCGCCCGAACGAGCACTCCGTCGTCCCCGAACCGGGTACGCTGATGCTTCTCGGTTCAGGCCTGTTCAGCCTTGGCTTGTTCCGCCGCAAAAAATAGTCTGTTCTTAGATTTTCTATACTTTCCGAACTCCTTGGCAGTGATCACTGTCAGGGAGTTCCTCTTTTGGCCAACTCTGGCTTCTTCGCACTGGCCGCCAACCGATGTGTCTACTGGCTCGCCCGACCGTCTTCAGATTGTCAGGAAACCAGCTTGAGCCATCAAAGACGGAGTTAACCGTGTCGGGATGCCGTACAGTCAAAGTTCGTAGTTCAACCTTTTGGAAGCAAAGAGATTGCACTGTAGTATCCGCCTATGATTGACTATAGCGGCAGGATTGGTGTCGAAAAAAACGACAATCCAGATAGAAACAGAGAGCCTACGGCGCACGACTATCGTCACTAACACAAATAATGATAAAGACTTAACAATATGATCGACGGTTGGCATGTAAATTGCATCATCATAGCAGTGGAAACGCATTAGTGTTGATTTACAAATGAACAAACAGAGAACAATCCTTAACATTTTACCTGATTCTTTCGGAGGAACCATGAAAAAAACATTTCTGTGCTTGATCACTTTCGCGCTACTGCTTCTGATCGTCCCGAGCGCATTGGCACTCACGGTCAGTCTTTACGCGCCAGCCAATCAGGGCATCACCGATTTTAAGTGGTCGCTTGACGGCAACACGATTAACCTTTACGAAAGTTGGGGTACCGTCGGTCGCGGCTATCTGATTTTCGATGGTATGGACCTCGGTCAGCCCTACGTAGTTGTCAAACACATTTGGAACAATACTGGCGTCGATTGGAATCTGTTCAGCAATGAATTGCTTGATCCGGTGGGACAGGAAAATGATAGACTGTACGACGACCCAATTGAGCCGTGGGTCCCTGGTGGTTTTAGCCATTCTAACCAAAATGACAACCTGTGGTTCGCGTATGGCTATCCGCACACTTCCACATCGTTCGCAGGCGTATTTAACGACGAAATGGAAGGTCGGGATTTCATTGAATATTACAATGGCCTTGTTTCCGGCCTAGGCGGTTACGAAGAAGAATCGTACGGACTGCAAAACAACACGGTCGATAATGAGCCGTTCCTTCTGGCTCAGCGTCCGAATGAGCACTCCGTCGTTCCCGAGCCGGGTACGCTGATGCTTCTCGGTTCAGGCCTGTTCAGCCTTGGTTTGTTCCGCCGCAAAAAATAGTCCGTTCTTAGATTTTCTATACTTTCTGAACTCCCTGGCAGCAAAAACTGTCAGGGAGTTCTTTTTTTAGCCAACTCTGGTTTCTTTGCGCGAGCCACCAACGGATGCGTCTACCAGTTTTTCCGATTGCCTCAAAATTGTCAGGAAACCCGACAAATTCCGGTGTCGTTCCGAGGATATTGCCGGACAATAGATTAGATGCCAAGACCCAGAGATAACACCAGTCCGTCCTTCGTCAGATGTCGAGATCATGTACATAATGGATTGATATACTCTATGCTGTCTTGTACATTGTTATTTCCGAAGGTCTTGTGACGCAACCGATTACGATTTTATTCGGGTTTTGGTACGCTGTTTGCAATGGCAATGGATGTCTATTTGGCAAGAAAGTATTAACCCTACACTGGAGGAAAAGTGAAGAAAGTAGCCGCATTTCTTGCAATCGCCTTGGCGCTAGTTATCGCGTTACACAGTAATGCCAGCGCCGCGTTGACCATCAGTCTGTTTGATCCGGGCAATTCCGGTATCGGCAGCTTCTCCTGGAGTCAGATCGGGAGCACCATTTATTTGAATGAGACATGGACCCAGAACAAGCGTGGTTTCCTCCTGTTTGACGGCTTTGCCGGCGCCTCGGCTTCCACAATCGTAAAACGAATCTACAACAGTACTAACACCGATTGGAACCTCTTCAGCAATGAACTGCTCGATCCAGACGGCCAGAATAATGACGGTCTTGATCCAAAGCCGTATCCCGGCTTTGTCCCGGCGAAATTCACGACTTCTAATGACTATGATGGTCTGAGTTTTGATCAGTACGGCAGCATTCCCAAGACGTCGACTTCGTTCTCGAATGTCTTTGTCGATGAACTGTCAAATGCGCGCGATTTCATCGAGTTCTCAAATGGCTTGGTTTCCGGCCTTGGTGGCTACGAAGAGCAGAGCTTCGGTCTGATCGATACTGATGGCTCTGGCGGCAACGAACCATTCCTGTTAGCTCAGCGCCCAAACGAGCACTCAGTCGTCCCCGAGCCGGGTACGCTGATGCTGCTTGGTTCCGGACTGGTGAGTTTAGGATTCTTCCGTCGCAAAAGATAACCGAGAATATCTTTTCGCAGATAAGAAAACCCCTGGTTGGCATTATGCCGACAGGGGTTTTCCTTTTTTTGGAGAGGATGGCTGGTCAGGTCTACTTGCGATCAAAGACAGCCGCCAGATAACCCACGACCTCCGTATTGTCGCCGGTGACCAGACCCGAATGCGTATACTGTACGACCCGGGCGCGGTTTGCCCCAAGCCGCTTGGCAGCATACATGCAACTCATTATCGGTCCCGCGCCACAGGCCTGCGCTGCGCCCGACGCCACTCGATCGTGCAGCAGTCTCCAGTCGTATTTCCCGATAGCGTCGATCACGCCGTTATCCAGTTTTTCTGCTTGACTCGCTTGATGGTAGTGGGATAGGTCAGAACTGGCCACGATCAAAGCATTCCTACCGGCCAACTTGGCGGCCAGCACTTCTCCCAGTCCGGTAACAACATCTTGTTCCTGACTACCCATGACGATTGGGATGAGCGCAAAATCGCCGAGCGCTATCTGCAGGAACGGCAGTTGCACTTCCAGGGCATGCTCCGGCGCCCTGCCTCCAGTGTGACCGGTGGACGACAGGACTATTTTGGGGTGCACATTGCCGATCGCTTTCGCCAATTCCAAGTCCACGTAAATCACTCCCAGCGGAGTTTCATAGGCGCCGCCGTTAAACACCGAGGCGTTGTCGAAAAAAGTCTGATGCGACGGTGCTATCACGACCACGACGTCGTATTTCCTGCCCTGCACTGCGCGGTAGCCGACCGCAGCGCAGCCACCCGAGTACACATAGCCTGCATGCGGCGAAACCAGCCCGACTACCTGACCGGCATCGGTGTCAGCGGTGGCTTCTTTCAGCATGTTTTCAATAGCGTGCGCAAGCTTCACGGGATCAGAAGGATAAAAGCTGCTCGCGTAGTGGCTATGGCGGAAGACATTAGGATTTTGATTCTCGGTTAGCATCGTTGCATTCCCACCAAATAGAGGTACGCAACAACCTATTTGAAGGCAAGCGAATTTCTCCTGTCGGGTGCCGCGGGAGACCCTAATCCTTTTCAACCAAAATCAACACAAGCTCTTGTAACAGGAATTCACTAGTGTCGTGCCCCAGGAATATCTTGAATATGATTGTGTTCCTTTCTCGCGTCAGCGTTTATGCTGCTTCTTTTCCGCACGCACAATCGCAATGGCTCAAAAGAAACCGGCTAACATTGAAAGCCGCGGACGAGAGTGATAGTAATGCAAAGTATGCACGGAACAGGACACGAGGTGACTACTGCCCGGGGGACAACAAAAGTTGGTTACGAGGTATTACGATTTGGGTTGCTGGACTTGCTTGACATCAGCGGTAGTGCCTCGATTTGTATCAGGGGAGTGTTGCAAAATGCTCTTTTCCGGGATTTCGTGTTTCGCGTCTATCCAACGAAGTATCCCCCGGGCGCTGTCTCTCAACGCCTTGCAATTTGTCTCGGAACATCGAATCCACGTCAAAGTGGCAATTTCGTCATTTTGCAGCAGACCCATAAGGGAGATTCCTCCGCGTCCGCTCTGCATGCGAAACGTTCATCCCCGACTTGTCCAATGAGAATCCTCGGCGTCTCCAACTCTACAGCTTCAATCTCTATCTACTGACACGTGCCAGCCTCAATTAGGTCGAGCCGATAGGCAGACAACCCCTTTCGAGGAGGTCTTTATGATCGTATTGCTTGAAAAAAAGCAAGTATTCTTGATTGCGCATATCCGGCGCTAACATCCACCTGTGCAACGCTTTGGGGCTTTGCGAAAGGCACTTTGGTGAAGGGATCATCCTCACAATCCGTAAATATTTGAAATTTTGCTGGACTTTCTTCTGCCCACTACGTATAATATACACGATAATTAATCTCCATCATAAGTGTTGTTCAAGCTTTGCTTCGAAAAATCAATCCTTGTCAATTCATGAGTCCGGAGATAAGCGCAATA
>CAIVAP010000278.1 GCA_903903945.1 uncultured bacterium
CGGCGGTATCGGTCAATCGCGTACCTTTATGTATCTGCTGCGTGGAGCACATCTCGGTGAATTCAGCGTCACCGTCTGGCCGCAGATTCTCAGAGTTATCTGTGCCAAGAAGAACATTCACGTTCTCGAATAGAGTGCTGCGAGATCAGATGGCTGGTCTCTAAGGTGATATCAGGATGCGGCAGTCGGAAACGGCTGCCGCATTTGTTTTTGTTAGCAAAAGGGGTCTATTTCAGCAGCACCATCTTCTTGGTCTGAACGAGAGTGCCGACCGTCAGCCGATAGAAATACACGCCTGACGGCTGCGTATTCCCGAATCTATCCTTGCCGTCCCAGACGATCTCATGTTGTCCGCGCGACATCGCGCCCTCAATCAATGTAGTCACTTTTTCCCCAAGGACGTTGATAATGTGGAGCTGCACACTCGATGGTCGCGGAACGTCGAACGTGATCTCCGTCGATGCATTAAAAGGATTGGGGGAATTCTGCTTCAACGCCGGTACGGTCGGCGACGACTCGGCGGCGGAGCCCTCATCGACGGCATCTACAGCAAGCTCGCAGTGAACAAACTGGGGTATAAAGCCCGGACCGGTTCTAACCAGGATAAACTGCCCAGCCGGTGGGACAAAGGTCGAGTCGATTCGGAAAATAGAAGCGGGCGAACTTGGGCTGCAGCGCAGGTAAAGTGTCACGAGCCGCCGTCCTTTCGATGTCGTTGTGGCGGCCACAGGATTGGCTCCGAACAAGTCAATCCAACCGAGCTGCACGGTGCTTGAATCTGTATCATAAGTGACACTGAGGTTGGCCTGTGTGATCGGAGGAATATCAGTATTGGTCACTTTCCAGGAGCTGAGTCGGAAATCCTTGGGGATAATCCGAAACCCCAGTGTGAACCCGCTAAGTGGTTCATCGTTCCAGAGATAGATGGGGACTGCCATCGAGTCAGGTTCGAACGCCAGAATGAGAGGACACTCCACACGGACCGTATCCGCCACTTCCGGGTCCTGTCCGCCCTGACACGGCAGCGGCGCCAAGGCCATTGTCGCCCATACAAGCCAGAGCCATCTACTACTCATCGTACCTACCCGAGCATTTGTGACTGTTTCCTCGTTGTCAGACGAACCGCGTCGTCATTAGTCGGACATAATATATGGTCGTCTCGATGTTGAATCAAGTCACTTTCGGGTGGGGTCTGAAGCAATTCCTCCTTTTCCACGTGACACCTTCCATGTGTCGAGTATATTAAAAGGTTATGCACGAACTATCAATTGCTTCATCCATAGTAGAGACAGTTACTGCCGAAATGTTGTCGCGCGGACTGACTTCGATCGGCAAGGTCGGATTGCGCATCGGCGCGCTCACAAATGTCGATCCGGAGGCGTTGCGCTTTGGCTATGAGACGATGGTCGTCGATACGCCGCTTGCCGGTAGCACACTGGAGATAGAGAGCCTGCCGGTGAAAGCTATCTGCCGCAAGTGTGGTCTCAGTTTTGAGGCGCACGACTTTATTTTCATCTGTCCCAATTGCGAATCTGGTGACAACGAAGTGACTCAGGGACAGGAGCTGGAAATCGCGTTTCTGGAAGCGGATTAACCCTCGCGCTCTTCATTGACTGCGAGCCGTCCGTCTGAAGACTTGCTTTTGCTCTGACTGACTCGTATTCTTGCTACATGACTGACCGCATTGCTATCGAGAAGAAGGTTCTTTCAGAAAACGACCGCCTTGCCGGTGAAATCCGCGTGCAGTTACAGGCTCGCAGAATTGTCGCTCTCAATCTGGTCAGTTCCCCCGGTTCGGGCAAGACCAGTCTTCTCGAAAAAACAATCGGCGCTCTGAGCGGCAGCGTCCGCATGGCGCTGATTGCGGGTGATGTGCAGACCGAGAATGATGCCAATCGTTTAAAACGCGCCGGCGGCAAACTGGTTCGACCGATTGTTACCGGCGGCGCCTGCCATCTTGACGCGAAGATGATCACGCGGGCGCTCGGGGAACTGGACATCGAAAACATCGATTTGCTCTTTGTCGAAAACGTCGGCAATCTGGTCTGTCCGGCGAGCTATGATCTCGGCGAAGATATGAAGGTTGTCTTAATCAGCACCACTGAGGGGGATGACAAGCCGCTCAAGTACCCGTCCATGTTTCGGCGGTCATCGGCTATGGTGATCAACAAAATAGACCTGATGGGCTTTTCCGATTTCGATCTCATGCAAGTCCGCCGGAACGCTCTCATGATCAACGGCAATCTCAACATCTTTGAGACCTCCTGCCGCACCGGCGCGGGGCTGGACAGTTGGTACGACTGGCTCAGGCGTCTCATCGCCGCCAAACGCGCGTAGCTGTTTCATAATACAACATTCCTCAATTGCGCCCAGACCATCCAGAACGCCGTCACGGGACTGTTGAAGAAGCCACTTGAGAGCGCTGGCAGGAATCCTTTCCTGCCAGTCCATCAAGCCAGTCAAGGCCGTCAGGAAAGGATTCCTGACGACGCCCGAAAACATTCCCCAATCGCCCAGACCCTCCAGGACCCCGTTACCGCTGGGATCCGCTTTATCTTTTGCTACCGATGTCGATAGAAGAGAGTAGGACGCTATCAACTGTCGCCACCCTTAGCGAAGGTTATTATGTCGACTATTTTGGTTATCGACGACAAAGACAGCATGCGCGAAATGCTCACCGCCTCATTGACTTCGGAAGGATACGATGTCGAGGTGGCCGGTTCCGGCGATGTCGGCATCGCCAGGAGCAAGGAAAAGCATTTTGATGTCATCCTCACCGATCTGAAAATGCCTGACATCTCCGGCATGGAAGTGCTTACGCAGGTCAAAGAGCATGATCCGGAAACGGCCGTGATCGTCATGACTGCCTATGGTACAATTGAGACCGCGGTCGAAGCGATGAAACGCGGCGCGTTTGATTTCTTACAGAAGCCGTTTGACATCGATCACCTGCAAATGTTAGTCGAGCGCGCTTTAGAGAATCAGCGATTGGTTGCTGAGAACCTGCTGCTGCGTGAGGAATTAGCTCAGTCTCTCGGATTCTCGGAAATTATCGGCGCCTCCGAAAAAATGGTTGACGTCTCACGTCTTGTGCAGAAAGTCTCGCCATCTGACACTGCTGTGCTGCTGACAGGTGAGTCGGGAACCGGCAAGGAATTGTTTGCGCGTGCCATTCATTCGCTGTCCGGTCGCAAGAACAAGCCATATATCACGATAAACTGCGCGGCCATCCCCGGCGAGTTGCTGGAAAACGAGCTATTCGGCTCCGAAAGGGGAGCGTTTACTTCGTCACATGCTCGCAAGATGGGCAAATTCGAAATCGCCGACGGGGGCACCGTCTTTCTGGATGAAATCGGTGATCTGGAATTCTCGTTACAGGCAAAACTCTTACGTGTGTTGCAGGAACACTCATTCGAGCGTCTCGGCGGCAACAAACCGATTGAGGTTGACGTGCGGGTGATCGCGGCAACCAACCAGAATCTTCAGGAAGCGATCGGCAAACAGAAATTCCGCGAGGACTTGTTCTACCGATTGTCGGTGTTTCCGATCCACATCCCGCCATTGCGTGAACGTCAGGATGACATCGTGCCGCTGGCCAATCACTTTGTCGAGAAATACTCCCGCCGTATGAAAAAGGGGGAGAAGTCGCTCTCGCGCGAAGCTATCGTCATTCTTGAGCGCTACCATTGGCCGGGCAATGTTCGTGAGTTGGAAAACACCATCGAGCGTTCAATCATCTTGACGGAAGGCAAAAAGATCAAACCCGAACATCTGGCGATTCGTCTGCCGAGTTCGGAGGACATCCGTCTGCGCGAAGGCGCGGGTCTGCGGGAAGTCGGGCAGTATGCTCAAGCTCAGGCCGAGAGAGGGATGATCGTGCGCGTGCTGGGTCAGACTCACGGCAATAAGCGCAAGACTGCGGAAATTCTTAAGATCGATTACACGACGCTGTTCGAAAAAATCAAGAAATACACGATCGACGGCAACAGTTAAATCAGATTACACTACTCCTTTCCTGACTTCACATGTTTTAAGCGGGACGCCGACGGCGCCCCGCTTTTTTTGTGGTCGCCAATTATCGAGAATCGCGTGTTGATGGCAATGTTATTCCCACGAAGGGACGGTTGAAAAACCTCGGAATTATCATTGCGAGGAGTCAGGGTGGGTGAGATAGGGGAGGGGCAATGAATTGTACCCCACCCAGAGCGCAGCGTCGGGTGGGTTCTTCATTCTGTGGCGGCAATATCAATCTTGAGCAATACATTATCGGAAGCTCCGTAAGTCGAAACCCCCGACGAAAGCGTGCGAACAGTCCCAACCTTTTCCCTCAAGGGTTTCGACCTACCGAACTATATCCGGGCGTACTGGCCCCAAAAGGCGGATAAATTGGCGAAGCAGCGGCTCGTCGAATCCCTCTTCCGGCGCAGACATCGTCTTGAGCGTGGAGAATGTGCCTTCTGCCGCTCGATAGACACGATTTGTCGTCATAGCATCAAACGCATCAGCAATGGCCACGATCTTCCCGTAGATATGGATATCGTCATGTCCGAGTCCGTCGGGGTATCCCCTGCCGCTTTCTCTTTCGTGATGTTGTGAGATTGGGATATATGATTCTTGCGGAATCAGATCAGTCTCTGACATGAGCTCGACGCCCCATTGTGGGTGTCTGTGCATGATCTGCCATTCGGATTGATCAAGAGGACCGGACTTGTGAAGAATTGACTCGGATATCCTGGTCTTGCCGACATCATGCAACAAAGCACCTGTAGCAAGCTTAATCAGTTCGTCGGTCTTGGCAATTCCGGCAGCATGGGCCAACGCTAAGGAAAAGGTGTATACGTTTACCGAGTGAGTGAAGACGGTGTAGTCAAACGACATGACCCTGAGCATGTTGAGAAAGGCATTTTGCCCCTTGAGCACGTATAGGATCGTGGATTCTACAAATGCCTGACTGTCCTTGATGTGCTGACACTTAGTTGGGTCGGCGAAGACGTCTCTCACCAATTCCTTGGCGCTGTCATAGACGATGCTGGCCTTTGTGAAGTCGTCTACCGATTTGTCCTCGAGTATCTGGCTGATGTTGGTTCTTATATACTGCTGATACTCATGCCGTTGGTTTGCAGAGACATATAACCGATTCAGGTTTCGTTTCAGTAGATCACTGCAAGATTCCGAAGTCAGAGACGACTGTGATGACCGAAAGAGGACCATATCTCGACCGTCAAACACATATAGGTCGAAGTCAAGGATGTTGTCGGCGGCCAACGAGCGGGTGTATATCGGTATGTACCCCAAAAGATCTTGCCGTTTTTGGACTGATTCTACTATTGGCCCCATGATGTCTATTATCGACAACATGCTGTAGGAGATTTATACATTCTATGTGTTAGTTAATACTTGATCTGACATTTAGTCTTGTAGGTCACGCCGACTTGCGGCGCGACGTCAGGCCACGATAGGGCTTGACGTACTTGGCTGACCGGAGACAGACGTCAAAACCGAAGCGGTTTTGACCTACAGCACTGTGATTGCCGCGCGCGAGCGCTCACGCATCCTCATGCTCCTCGATATACTTGCTGGCTGCCATTGCTGCTGTCGTGGCATCGCCGACGGCATTCGTGATTTGCCGAACGAGTTGATGACGCACATCGCCGCACGCAAAAATGCCCGGAATCGACGTTGCCATGTTTTCATCTGTGATGATGTACCCGCTGTCGTCAAGCTTCAAAAGCACGCGTGTCAGTTTTGAGTTAGGCACAAATCCGACAAACACAAAGACTGCGCCGCAATCAATCTTGGTGATCGCGCCAGTTATGATATTGCGCACCATGATGTGCGAGACTTTCTTGTCCCCCTCGATTGACTCAACCACGCTGTCCCAGACGAACTCCATCTTGGGATTCTTGAAGGCGCGCTCCTGAATGATCTTCGCCGCCCGCAGCTTGTCGCGCCGATGAACCAGAATCACTTTCGAGCCGTACTTGGTTAGGAAGATACCCTCCTCCACCGCCGCATCGCCGCCGCCGACTACCACAATCACTTGGTTCTTGAAAAAGGCGCCGTCGCAAATCGCGCAATAAGAAACGCCTTTGCCGGAGAATTCTTTCTCACCGGGCACGTTGAGCTTGCTTGCTGTACCGCCGGTGGCGATGATCACCGTCTTGGCTGTGTACTGTCCATCGGAGGTCTTGACGACGTGCATCCTGCCTTCCTGATATATCTCCTCAACAGTGTCCGAGATTATCTCGAGCCCGAACTTGCGCGCATGTGCTTCGAATTTGGCGGCCAATTCCGAACCGAGGATATGTTCGAAACCGGGATAGTCTTCCACTTCCTCCGTAGCGGCAATCTGTCCGCCGGGGAGATATTTCTCGATGGCTAAGGTTTTCAAGTTGGCCCGCGAACCGTACATTCCCGCCGTCAATCCGCCGGGGCCACCGCCGACGATGATGATATCGTAATCAGCTTTCATAGTGTCTAAGTATCTCCCGAATCAGAGTTTCCTTCTCTAGAAGGTAGCCCACAGCTTGCTGTGGGTCAGTTGATTATTGTCTTCCCGTTGCAGTCAACCCACCGCAAGCGGTGGGGCATCCTGCCATGACTTTCTGCTTATACATTCTCACCAGTCAATTGCACGCTGCGCCAACACCCCTTTTTGATAGGGATGCTTGATCTCTTTCATTTCGGTCACCAGATCGGCGATCTCAATCAGCTCCGGTCTTGCGTTTCTACCGGTGATCACCAGATGTAGCGCTTCCGGCTTGCTCTTGACCAGTTCCAGCACAGCATCCGCATCCACCAGCCCCAAGTCCACGGCAATATTCAGTTCGTCGAGTATGACGATATCGTATTCTCCCGAAAAAATGACCTGCCGGGCATGCTCCAGTCCTTCACGTGCGGCTTTCTGATGAACTTCGAATTCCTTGTTGTCATCGACGATCCCAACAAACCCTTCACCGACCTGTTCCATGTCAACAAAATCCTTCAGTAGTTTAATCCCCTCCAACTCGCCGTATTTCCAACTACCCTTGACAAATTGCAGAATCTTGATTTTTTTGCGATAACCGGCGGCGCGGACACAGATTCCGAGCGCGGCGGTTGTTTTTCCCTTGCCGTTGCCGGTGTAGACGATTGTTAAGCCCTTGTCCTGGTTCTTTTCCGCCAATTTCACCTCCGTTGCCGGAACCGCAATCAATGTAATGATTTCGGCCGGTGAAACCAAGCCAAATGCAACATCTTGCCATCAGCCGATTCCCCCGGCTGCGGGCGTAAGTCGTTGCATTTCATGTGAAAAAAGTCACGAAATAATCGTTGACTTGAAAGACATGATTATTTATGTTCAGAAACGTATCGTCTTTGGCGAAACGAGGACAATGAGGATAGTATAGCTGCTAACGCGTGCCCGACGGTCATCATAATGTCCTTATTGTGAAATCGTTCACAATTCCTATATGTCTGCCGCCGTGGCCACTTGCCGCATGATTTTAACAACCGAGAGGTAGACCCATGCAATTTACAAAAGCCGAAGAATACGGAATCTTTGGTATCATGTATCTCGCCACGCAGCCGAAGGGAAAAGTGACTCCACTTTCGGAGATTTCCGAAAACCAGCATGTCCCGGAGAAATTCCTGGCGAAAATCTTCCAGTCCCTTTGCCGTTCAGGCTTAGTCCGTTCGCACCGCGGTGTTAAAGGTGGTTTCACTCTGGGAAAAACATCGGACAAAATCACCGTCAAGGAGGTAATCGAGTCCATTCAGGGACCTTATTACATTTCCAAATGTTTGATGGAGCCGCCTGATGGCCAGTCACCGGCAATGCTCAGTTTGCGCAAATTCTTGGAAAGGGCGCAGGGGAGCCTACTCAAAGTCTTCTCCAGCCATACGATAAAAGATTTGACGGATTGGCAGGATTAGCTTAATTAATTCAAGATGATTACGATCGGCTATGGGGCTGCCGATATATGTTGTATTAGGTTGGAAGTGTCGATCAAGTCTGATCGTTGGATAGCTCGGGCGGCAAAGGAGAGGAACATGATTTCTCCGTTTGCGCATAAGCAGGTATCCCGCAAAGTGATTTCTTACGGGTTGTCCGCCTATGGTTATGATTTCCGATTATCCGATGAGTTTCAGGTCTTCACACCGGTCAACGGCGAAGCGATCGACCCGAAGAACCATCAGTCGACAAACTTCATTTCCGTCAAAGCCAAGTCGTTGCTCATTCCGCCGAACTCTTTTATTCTCGGTCGCAGTCTGGAATACTTCCGCATTCCGCGCGAAATTCTAACGATCTGCTTCGGCAAATCAACTTATGCTCGTTGCGGTCTCGTGGTAAACGTCACGCCGTTTGAACCGGAATGGGAGGGATTCGCGACTGTCTCGATCGCCAACACCGCGCCGCTGCCGGTGCGAGTATATGCCAACGAAGGGATTGCTCAACTCATATTTCTCGAGGCCGACGAAGTTTGCCGGGTTTCCTATGCTGACAAAAAAGGGAAGTATCAGGCGCAGCAGAGGATTACTAATGCCAAGATTAAATCATGAACAAGATCAACAGTCATATTCTCAATAGAAGGGTGCTCTCGTCTCACCCACTCCAGGAAAGGTCAAGGTGACACTTATGATAGGAAGTCCAGAATCGCACGAAAACTCTAGAACGGCGACTGCGGAGCAAAACGCCGCCCCGCCAAAAACCAAACGACGGATGGTTTCCATCGACGGAAACACCGCCGTCGCGCATGTTGCTCACGCGACCAACGAAGTGATCGCAATCTATCCAATCACCCCGTCGTCCGTGATGGGTGAAATCGCCGATGCCAAATCAGCCAAAGGCGAAAAGAATGTCTGGGGCACGATTCCGTTGGTCACGGAAATGCAGTCGGAAGGTGGTGCTTCGGGCGCCTGCCACGGCGCGTTGACCTCCGGTGCATTAACTACGACGTTTACGGCCTCGCAGGGATTACTTTTGATGATCCCGAATATGTTCAAGATTGCCGGTGAATTGACGCCGACCGTCATTCATGTCTCGGCTCGCGCACTGGCCATACAGGCGCTGTCAATCTTCGGCGACCACTCTGATGTCATGGCCTGTCGTTCCACCGGCTTCGGCATGATTGCTTCCGGGTCGGTGCAGGAATGTATGGATAACGCGTTGATCGCGCAGGGGATTGCTCTGCGCTCGCGTATTCCGTTCTTACACTTCTTCGACGGATTCCGTACTTCGCATGAAGTTGCCAAGGTCGAGGAACTGACGCTCGACGATATGCGCCACATGATTCCCGATGCGTTAGTGTTCGACCATCGCCGCCGCGCCCTGACACCCGATAGACCGGTGATTCGCGGCACTTCGCAGAATCCGGATGTCTACTTCCAAGGCAGGGAGGTCGTCAACAACTTCTACCTGGAATCAATCACTACCTGTCAACAAGTGATGGATCAGTTTGCCAAATTGACCGGCAGACAATACCACCTGTTCGATTATTTCGGCGCTCCCGATGCCGAGCGCGTGGTCATCATGATGGGTTCAGGTGCCGAAGCCACGCATGAGACAGTTGATTATCTAACTTCCAAGGGAGAGAAAGTCGGACTTATCAAGGTTCGCATTTATCGTCCGTTCTCGGTCGATGCGTTGGCCAAAGCGCTTCCGGCTTCTGTCAAGGCGATCTCCGTGCTTGATCGTACCAAGGAGCCAGGCAGTGTCGGCGAGCCGCTCTATGCCGACTTGCAGGCAGCCCTGGAGGAAATGGTCGAACGCAAGATCGCACCGTTTAGGATTATGCCGAAAGTCACCGGCGGTCGGTATGGCTTGGGTTCGAAAGAATACACTCCAGCGATGGCCAAGGCGGTCTATGACAATCTCAAGAAGGACATGCCGAAGAATCATTTCACCGTTGGTATCAACGATGACGTTTCGCACACTTCACTTGACTATGATAAGAAGTTCAGTGTCGAAGGCGGCGACGTCTTCCGCGCCATGTTCTACGGTCTTGGTTCCGATGGCACGGTAAGCGCCAACAAGAACTCAATCAAGATTCTCGGCGAGAACACCGACTGGAACGCGCAGGGTTACTTTGTTTACGATTCCAAAAAGGCCGGCGCGGTCACCGTCTCGCATGTCCGTTTTGCCAAAAATCCGATTCGCAGTCCTTATCTAATCAGCCAGGCCAGTTTCATCGCCTGCCACAATTTCTCATTTGTCGAGAAGTATGACATGCTCGAGAAGCTGGATGAAGGTGGCTCGTTTCTGCTGACCAGCCCGTACGATGCCGGGGAAGTTTGGGATCTGTTGCCGATGGAAGTACAGGAGCAATTGATCGCCAAGAAAGCGCAATTCTATGTAATTGATGCCGTCAAGATTGCCAAAGAGCTTGGTCTGGGTGCGCGCATCAACATCATCATGCAGACCGCTTTCTTCGAGATCGCCAAGTTGATTCCGGGCCAAGCAGCGCTTGATGCGATCAAAAGAGCGGTCAAGAAGACATACAGCGCCAAGGGTGAGAAAGTCGTCGATATGAACCTTGCCGCTGTTGATGCTGGTGTCAAGGGTTTGCAGAAAGTCGACTATCCCCAAAAGGTCACGAGCAAGTTCAAGCGCCCGCCGATGGTTCCGACCGATGCACCTGAGTTTGTCAAGACCGTGACGGGCACAATCATCTCCGGCAAAGGCGACGACCTGCCGGTCAGCGCTTTCCCGATTGACGGATCATACATGACTGGCACGACCCAGTACGAGAAACGCAACATTGCGATCGACATTCCGGTCTGGGAACCGGCAGTCTGTATTCAGTGCAACATCTGCTCTCTGGTCTGTCCGCACGCCGCCATTCGTCCCAAGGTCTATGATCCCAAGTTCCTCGACAAGGCGCCCAAGACTTTCAAGTCGGTCGACGCGATGACCGGTCCGATGAAAGGACTGAAATACACGTTGCAGGTTGCCCCGGAAGACTGCACCGGTTGCGAGTTGTGTGTCTATTCCTGTCCGGCATTCGCCAAAGATGCGCAGGGCAACAAGACGGAAAAACGGGCGATCAACATGGTGTCGCAATTGCCATTGCGTGAACCTGAGCGCGAGAATTTCAAATTCTTCCTCGATCTGCCGGAGCCGGATACATCGAGGTTCAATGTCAACACGGTCAAGGGGAGTCAGTTTATTCGGCCACTCTTTGAGTTCTCTGGCGCCTGTGCCGGTTGCGGTGAAACGCCATATGTCAAACTGATGACGCAGATGTTCGGCGACCGGGCGATTTGCGCCAATGCCACCGGCTGCTCGTCAATCTATGGCGGCAACCTGCCGACGACTCCGTATGCTCAGCGCTCCGACGGCAGAGGACCGGCCTGGTCGAACTCGCTGTTTGAAGACAACGCTGAGTTTGGTTTCGGGATGCGGCTGACAATTGACAAGATGCGCGAGTTCGCACTCGAATTGATCGGCTCGCTTTTCCCGAACCGTCACACGGAATTCGCCAATGCGCCGCAGACAACTCCGGTCGAAATCGAAGTGCTGCGGGCCAAAGTCGAAGATCTCAAGAGACACCTTCGCAACATGGATCGCGCCGATGCCAGACACTTGTTGGAGATCGCCGACTATCTGGTTAAGAAATCGGTCTGGATCATCGGCGGTGACGGCTGGGCCTACGACATCGGTTTCGGCGGTCTTGACCATGTGTTGGCTTCCGGCAAGAACGTCAACATGCTGGTGCTTGATACTGAAGTCTATTCGAATACCGGCGGTCAGATGTCCAAATCGACGCCGCGCGGCGCCGTTGCGCTGTTTGCCGCGGCCGGCAAACCACTGTCGAAAAAGGATATGGGCCTGGAGATGATGAGCTATGGTTCGATCTATGTCGCCCGTATCGCAATGGGCGCCAGCGCGAATCAATGCGTCAAGGCGTTTGCCGAGGCGGAGGCGTTTGACGGACCATCGTTGATCATCGCTTACAGTCATTGCATCGCGCACGGTATCGACATGGCGCACGGTCTGGAAGAGCAGGAGCGAGCGGTTAATTCCGGTCACTGGATCATGTTCCGTTACAATCCCGATCTGGCCAAGCAGGGGAAAAATCCGCTGCAGCTTGACTCCAAAGAACCGACCATCACCTTTGAGGAATATGCGTCGCACGAAAACCGCTGGCGCACTCTCAAGGCGTCCAATCCACAAGCCTACAAAGCGGCGATGGAACAAGCACAGGCGGAAGCCACGGCGAAGTTCCGCTACTACAAGCAGCTTGCCGAACTGCCGTGGGGGAATGGCGTGAAGTAGATTAGTTCATTCGGCGCCCCCACTCGGTGATGTGGGTTTGATATGACACAACGCGGCAGATTGAAAAGTCTGCCGCGTTTCTTGTTTGTCCGCAACCGCCCGCGCAATTTGTCATTCCAGCGAAAGCTGGAATCCAGACTTCGCGAAAGTATAGACTGCAATGGCAAGTTTGTGCTTGACTTGGCGGTGGTAGGGTCTTAACATAGCCTATCATGGGGCTTGTCAAAACAAAATTGATAGTCGGTGTGGTGTTTGTCGCCATTGCTCTCATTCTCATCGTAATTTGGTGGGCAGACATGCCCGACACGGTGAAAGGGGCAGTGATCGTCGGCTTTTTTACCGGTGGCTGCGCACTCATTGCATCCTATGGAAAAGACGTCAGCAAGAAGACCGATTCCGAGAGACCTGTAATTGTGCCGCAGGTTGCCGGAGCAGTGCAAGCTCAGACAGCACCACCCCCCTCCGTCATCCCTGCACCTCCCGAACCATATCTTGCTCATCGCTATTTTATGCCGGGCAACTTCACCGGCAGAGCCGCCGAACGTAAGGAGTTGACAGAATGGTTTACTGACACCCACGACCCGATGTTCGTCTATGAAGCCATCGGCGGTATGGGAAAATCGGCGGTGACATGGTACTGGTTACACGAGGACATCCTCAAATCCGATTCCAAGCCAGACGGTGTCATCTGGTGGTCGTTCTATGAGAAGGAGTCCCGCTTCGAGACCTTTCTGGAAAAGGCGCTGATATATGTCACGCAGGACGAGCAGAAGGTCAAGGCGGTTCCCTCAACCTATGACCGCATGCAGTGGCTCTGCCAACAGCTCTGCAGAAAACGCTATCTCATCGTCCTTGACGGCGCCGAACGCATCCTGCGTGCTTACGCCGGTCTCGGCTCCCCCTATCAGGGGGATGAAGTTCCTTCAGAGAAGAAAGATGAATACCGCACCTGTGTCGATCCAAACGCCGGAACCTTCCTACAATGCTTGACGTCTCCGGACATCAAGAGCAAGACCCTGATCACCAGTCGCTTGCTTCCGAAGGACCTTGACGGGCTTGGCGGCTGCCGACACAGGAAACTCGACGAACTGCAATTAGCCGACGCGGTCGAATTCTTGCAGCAGCAGGAGAGGCAGACCAACGGCAAAGAGCTCAGAATACGTGGCACACGGGCTGAGTTCGAGGCAGCGTGCCAGAAGTACGGCTGCCACCCATTATCACTGCGCCTGCTCAGGGGTATGATCTTCCGTGATTTGAAGCATCCCTGCGACATTGCGACTTGGACAGAGCATAACCCTCTGCCACAGGTAGTCCCGAGAGAACACCACATTCTTGAACTCGCCTACAATTCTCTGGACAAGAAGAAACGCAAGCTGATCAGCGAGCTCGCTGCCTTCCGTAATCCGATGGATTATGACAGCATGGCGATCTTCCAGCGGGATTTCAAGAATCAGCAGGAATTCAAAGCTGCTCTGATTGATCTCGTCGATCGCGGCCTATTGCTTCGAGATACGACAACAAGCAAATATGATCTCCATCCGATCATTCGAGGCTATTGCTACGACCAACTCCGCGACAAGAAGGGGATTCATTCACAGTTGCGCGACTACTTCGCCACAGTACCCAGCAAGAAGAAAGAGGAGATCGAGTCGCTGACTGACCTTGACCCCGTGATCGAGCTGTATCATCACACTGTGAATTCGGGCCGACTCGACGAGGTATTTGCGCTGTTCTGCGACAGGATCACCTACGATACTTACTTTCGCTTCGGTGCATACAGTCTGCGCATCGACCTGCTGCGCCCGCTGTTTCCCGATGGCGAAACCAAAGCGCCGCGATTGAGAAATAAAGCCGCTCAAGCGTTGTCTCTGGGCGCGTTGGCGAACTCCTATTCCCTCTCGGGCCAGCCGAGAAAGGCCATTCCGCTTTATGAAAGGCACAACAGACTTCGGGAAAAACAGCGTGACAAAAGGAACCTCGCCATTGGCTTGGGCAACCTTGCTGGCGCGGCTGAGCTTCAGCTTGGTCGGTTCGAGTCGGCCGAGTCCAACTTGCGCAAGTGCATCGACATCTGTCAAAAGATTAACGACGAAAGCGATGAATCAGTCGGACGAAGAGAGCTTGGCTTGCTGCTCGCTTTTCGTGGCAGGTTCGAGGAGTCGGCCGAGGAACTGTCGAGAGCACTCAAGGAGTTCGAGAAGCAGCAGATGAAGCAATCAGAATGCGTCGTCTGCTCACACCGAGCGCGGCGAGCACTGTTGATTTCGGACCCTCGGCAAGCGCTCGAACATGCTCAGAAGACGAGAGAACTGGCTGATGTGCAACAGCTTGAGCGCGACATCATCCGCGCCGAGTGGCTGCTTGGGGCCGCATATCTTGTGAACGGGAATCTCAAGGAAGCCGAGAGTCATTTGAACGAAGCGTTGTTGCGCGATAGACGGATCAACCTTGTTGAACTGGAAGCCAGCATTCTGATGGAACTTGCCAAGTTGCGGCATGCGCAGAAGCATGACTCGGAAGCGCTCAAGATTGCCAGCGAGGCTCTAACAAGCGCCGACCGCTGCGAGTACCGGTTACAGCAGGCGGAAATCCACAATTTCCTCGCGCAATTCTATTTCGACACCGGCGACAAAACCAAAGCCCGCAAACACGCCGAGACCGCCAAAGAACGCGCCGAGTGCGGGTATGTGCCAGCGCTTGATCAGGCCAAAGCGATGTTGGCGAAATTGTAGTAACCCACCCAGCGGGTGGGCTTCGCGGTCATACCTGCTATCACTATCTTGCGGACGCCGATATTCCATACAACACATTCAGAACACGGTCAAACCCCAAGTAGGTTTGACCTACGGGGTTCACAGACGTGCAAATTCCCGTTGACAACTCTCTTCACGACAGCTAAATAGTGCGGTCAATCTTGGCGGACGGAATGCCGATCATCCTGAGTGTCGGGAAGATATCATAAGCCGGTGTAACTCAGTTGGTAGAGTAGCTGATTTGTAATCAGCAGGTCGGGGGTTCGAGTCCCTTCACCGGCTTTTTTTCTTTAAGGGGATATCTGATACTTAGGCGTTTTCAGACATGGCTTCTCTGATCGAAACACTAAGGCGCGTTCGGCATACGGCAATTCCCCTACCATTCAAGTATGGCAGCGAATTCAGGGGGCTCTTTCATTTCTTGCAGGAACATCAGCATGGTAGCAGGGAGGAGTTGGCAGCTTTTCAGTGGCAGCAGCTTAAGGCATTGCTCGCCTACGCCTACGATCATGTACCGTACTATCGTCGTACGTTCGACGAGGTCGGTCTGCATCCCAATGATGTCAGGTCTTCTGTTGATTTCCGGCAGATACCCATTTTGCATAAAGAGCAAATTGTCGCGCACGGCGCGGAACTTAGGTCCGACCAGTTTGACCGGTTAGACCCGATTCCGACAACCACCAGCGCCACCACGCGCGATGGCTTGACTATCTATCGCTCGCTCCATCTCGAGCATTACCGCCTGGCCAATGTTTGGCGACACTATTTCAACATCGGCTACCGTTTCCGCGAGCCACGAGCACAACTCACAGTGCCGCTCAAGTTTGTCTCCGACTTGAAGGAGATGCCAATCGATTACAATGAGGATGCTCTTCTGATCGATACGCGTAGCGTCACCCTCGAAAACTCCCCTCGGATTTACGAACGACTGAAATCATTCCAGCCCAAGCTGCTCTATTGTCAGCCGGCGAACGTTGCTATTCTGATCGAGTACTTTCGTCAGCGTGGCCTTTCGCCGTTCCCGATCCCGATCATCTATTCTCTGGGCGAGAAGCTTTATCCCGAATATCGGGCGCTGATCACATCGTTTTTTGGCGACGGCATCATTCAGTACTATGCCAATCGGGAAAATACCGTTGCTGCAACCGAATTGAATGATGGTCGGATGTATATCAATTCGGAATACTGTTACGTTGAGTTCCTATCATCCGATGACCCATGTGCTGACGGGACGCCTGGCGATATTGTCACGACGTCGCTGCAAAATTATGCCTTCCCGTTGATTCGCTATCATACCGAGGATCTCGGCGCCTCGCACGGTTACCCCCAAGATGCACTGCGCAATTACGAAACGATGGAGATTATCGGTGGCAGGGGAAAGGATCTGCTGCTGACGAAGGATGGATTGATCGCACCACAGATCATCCCCGTTATCGAAAGAGTCTGCGCCGGCAAATTCAAACGCGTCCAGCTTGAACAGCGCACGCTTGATGATCTGGTTGTCAGAGTGATTCCCAACGAAGCGTTCGACCATCGGCACGACCCGGCTCGGATCGAAGCAGCGTACCGCGAATGTTTTCAAAATCAGTTCAAAGTCGAAGTTGAGTTGGTCGAAAAGATCGACCGCACCGACTCGGGGAAGTACAAATTTGTCATCTCGGAGCCGGCAATGAATTACTTGCGTCAATCGCTTCCCCAGAGGTCCGACCCGAATGGGTGAATAGTGATGCCGTTGTCCACATATCTGATGCTGTTTTCCTATTGGGTACATATTCGCTCACGGCACCCCGCCGCACTGCCAGTAGAGTGGCTACCACCATTTAGGAAAGGCTTCTCGTTAAGGGCGTCCGCCGACACGGGCGCCCTTTTCCGCTGGCTGACGAGCGTAGACATTGTCCCACAGCGAATTGCGGAGACCACGGTTTTTCCAGATAGATGTTGACACAGGTTTAAGCGGTCGATCTATTCTTAATAGATTGACTAGGGGCCTATACCTTTTGCCGGCACCGAGAGGAGGTCGAACCCGACTTGACAGAAGTCAAAGTTCGCGATTACGAGCGCGGGCGGGATACCCTGGTGATCTCCTATTCCGCTCGGAATTCTCTGAATCCGGCGGGGCCTCTCGATCCCAGCCCGTACTGGTTGCTGTTTCAGCAAGAAAACGATTGCTTTTCGGATAAGATCACGTATCTTTAGCACGATGTACTATGCTCGTGTACTAAAACGCCGGAGTCTACCAATGAGGAAACTTATTTCAGTGGTTGGCATTTTGGCACTCTTCATTGGCTTCGTACTCCCGCACGGGAGTTCCTTGGGGGCGGATAAAGCCACGGAAAAGGCCGAGAAGCCCACTTTTGTTGATTTGGATGGCGATGGCTTTGACGACAGCGCCACTCCCGGAGAGCAGAATCCCACAATCGACAAGCCGAAATCTGACGCCACGGGCAAGCTCGCAGATACTACGACTGCCATCACTGGCTTCTTTGATTTTGGCTCCACTCTGACGCCGAAAAATCCGTTGTTTCTGAACAACTCTAGCGCCTTCGCTTCCGCTAAGCAGCGGATGGTCTGCGGTCTGCAAAACCGAGGCGGTTTTGGCTCGGGAAGTGATTTTGGAGCCGGTAACGACATTGGTTCCGGAGCCGTAATCGGAGGGGTCTGCGTGGGAGGAGTCTGCCACTGATCCAGAGATATTGCGACCGATTTCTCGTCACCATGGTTGCCGCCGTCATGATGATGATTGTATTTTCACCGAACGCGCGAGCCGATGTTCGCTTTGAGTTCGGTCTAAACGGCGGCTACACCAATAACCTGTTTTTTGACTCTTCGGATGTTCTCGACCGACACACTACAGGTACCGCCGCCGTCAAATACTACCCGCTCTCATGGATGGAGTTAAACCTTTCCGGCCACCATTCGGTCTATGGCGAAATTCCCGACCTTTCGAGTCGTATGGGTAAAATCGGATTCGTCGCTATTCCTCTTGGCCAGGACAGCAAACTTGCGGTTTCCCTGAGCGGCAGTTACGACGGTACTCGTTATCACGAAAACCTCGGTAGCTTTAATAACAATAACTTCAATACCCGCCTCGCGCTCGGCTATCGTTTCCGTCCGTCCCTGGCTGGACGTTTCGGCGGAACCATTCAGACGACATCATATCTCGCCTCTGAGAGCGGCGACAAGCGCTCGGCCGAAGTGTTTGCTGGGCTGAACGCTACTGTCCTTCGGAACAATAGCTTCGACCTGGAATTCGGTTATGGTGTGGCTGACTACCAGACGATCGACAGATCATTGAAGTCTCTTCCCGTTGGTCCCAATGGTTGGGATTTTGATGCAGCACTCCGGAGTGCCACCCTGCGCTCGATCTATGTCTCTCCACGTCTTTCGCGCCCGCTTGGCTCCAAAACTGGCATGAATCTCACTTTGTTGTATCGCAATTTCCAGAACGCCGATAGCGCGCTCGTTCTTGGCTCCTCTACCGGCTTGCTGTCGCCTTGGTCATCGGTCTGGGAAGGCAAATCGGTTACGCTGACAGTGAAAACCTACCTGATCAAGACCCTGACGGTGTCGACCGGCGTCGGATATTGGAGTAAGGCCTATCTGCAAACGCTGGAGCCGGGGGGGAACGACTACCGATCGAGATCGAAGTGGGGAACGGGTCGCGAGGACATTCAGAAACGCGTCTATCTGCAAGTGCTCCGCCCGATCACCGTCTGGCGAGATGGCTTGCTGCAGCCGAAGATTCAAATTGACTATACTCACAACAACTCGACGAACGAGCTATTCAACTTCTCCGGCTTTTCGATTGATACGGGAGTGAGTTTGCAATTCTGATGGACACAACTTGTTGGCAACCTGTAACCTCAAGAACCTTTTAGAAGGGAGACGCCCCTATGTTTGTTGGAAAGGTACTCATCAGTCTGGCGGGTATCATACTATGCCTGCTGCTATTTGCAGTCACACCCGCCTCTGCAGAGAACTACTCAGTTGTCGATCGGCAACCGACTACGGTGAGCGATCCTCAGACGGTCAACGGCAAGGATATTGAGACCCACGACTACCACGGCTATCTGCGCCTCTTTGTCTCAGAGCCGGTATCTCGATTCTCTAATGATTTAGGACAACCCCACCTCCATGGTGTGATCGGCTACCCTCTCGACATGGAAATCAATCTGAACAACTACGATACGCTAAAAGGGGATCTCGTCTATAATGGTAACGGTATGAATTCAAGCAATATCGAAGTAATCGGTGCAGTCTACGAGTTCGAGGGAAAGACCAACTACTCGGACCCGCCATCCGGTTATCCTTTTACGGCTCGCCTGGTTGATGCCGCCGCCGTGGCAACGCCCGGTAACCCCGGTGTGGAGGCGGCGACCCTGCCATATACGCATACCGTCTTCGTCGAATACGCGACCCGCTACAGCTGACCGTATTGCCCACGAACGCGGTCGGCGTTGAATAGCATTAAGACTCTTTATCCCTCTTATCAGTTCGTTTATGCTGCATTTAGTTACAATCAAATGCCGGGTGCTGAGGCCTACATGATCGCGAAGTACAATTTCCTGTATGTTCCAACATCATACTATGATGGTGGATTTGACGCCATGATTGGCGGAGAGCCAGGAGTAGCTCCCTACCAGACTTTGATTCAAGCTGCCGGCATTCGCCCAGTTGATGATCTCTATCTTATGGTCTCACTCAACTATATCAGTACATCTGAATTGCAGATCCATTATGAGGTAGCCAGACAAAATCATGCTCCGTCGGTTGCGAGTCAGCCGACCACGGATTGCGTTATGTTCCCTAGCGGTTCCAGTCGCAGCTTTTCTACCCAGGCGACGGAACCGGATGGAGAGCAAATTCTTTACAGGTGGGCCTTCGGCAACGGTGATTCCTCGACGTGGATGGGACCGTACAATTCCGGAGACACTTGCATGGTCTCTTATCAATGGACTACACCGGGTCAGTATGATATCAAGATTCTCACCAAGGACAACTATCAGGCATCGGCTGCTTGGTCAGCGCCAATGACCATAACGGTCGACTGTCTCTGTGGTGACGCCAATAATTCTGCCACTGTCAACATCTCGGATGCGGTTTTCCTGATCGCGTACATCTTCGCCGGTGGCACAGCTCCGGGACCGTGCGCATGCAGCGGAACCGGTAATGCGCAGGGGGACGCCAGTGGCGATGGCAAGATTAATATTTCTGATGCGGTGTACCTAATCGCCTACATTTTCGCAGGTGGCCCCCCGCCGCACTGCGAGTAGGGGGGATATTATAGATCGGGACAGGCTTTTCGGTCAGGGCGTCCGCCGACACGGGCGCCCCTTTCCGCTGACTGACGGCGTATATATTGTCCCACAGCGAATTGCGGAGACTGTGGTTTTTCTAGATTGATGTTGACACAGGTTCAAGCGGTCGATATATTCCTAATAGATTAACTAGGGGCCTATACCTTTTGCCGGCACTGAGAGGAGGTCGAGCCAGAGTTGACAGGAGTCAAAGTTCGCGATGACGAGTCATTCGAAAAAGCACTAAGACGCTTTAACAAGCTATGCGAAAAGAGCGGCATTTTGTCCGACATCAAGAAGCATCAGCATTTCGAAAAACCGTCGGAACGTAAAAAACGGAAACTGAACGCGGCCAAGCGTAAATCGCGCCGCTATAGCAGAGACGACTGAGATGTCACTGCTCGAGACTCTTAATTCTGACCTGATAGTTGCTCTGAAAAAGGGGGACAAAAACAGGGTGGAAGTTATCAGGGGTCTTAAGTCAGACATCAAGTATAAAGAGATCGACAAGAGGGAGCCGCTCACCGAAGAGGATGTTCTCGGTGTTTTGGCTGCTGCCGCCAAACGGCGGCGTGATTCGATCGAACAGTTTCAGCGGGGTGGTCGGGACGATCTGGTATTGAAAGAAAGCAGCGAACTTGAAATCATTACCAGCTACCTGCCTCAGCAACTTTCTGATGAGGAATTGCAGGGAATCGTCGGAGCCACACTATTGGAGATAGGGGCAAAAACGCCCGCCGACCTCGGCAAGGCGATGAAAGAAATCATGCCCAAAGTCAAGGGGCGCGCCGACGGCAACCGAGTGCGACAAATAATCGCGCTGAAGTTGTCGGGCTGATCCATGATTTGTAGGTCAAGACCGCTTCGGTTTTGACTTCTCAATTTTGACGCGGTGGAAGAAATCTTCCACCGCGTTTTTTCGTGATTGGCGTAAGTCCAGGTACAAACCACAAGGCTGTTGACATCAGAAACCATATTCATTAGCTTATCCCATGATGTCGAGAGGCATTCATGACCGATAAGTTTACATTCGACGTGTTTCTCAGCCACAGTTCTAAGACAAGGAAGTCGTACGCCTGTTGGCAGAGCGACTCGGCGGCAACGAACCTGATGCTCCAGCGGATTTTGGATACGCCTGGGGTCTTTGAAAAAGGAAGGGAGATTATCAATGCCGGGCAACCACATCTTCATTTCTCATGCTTCTGCTGACGACGATTTCGTAAAGCAGTTGCGGCTACAACTGGATTCCCACGGCATCCCGGTCTGGGTGGATTCTCGCAATTTGCGTGGTGGACAGAAACTCGCTCCCGAAATCAAGAAAGCAATCACAACTGCCCGTCAGGTTATCGTGGTATTGAGCCTGCAAACAGTGAACTCGCCGTGGGTACGAAAAGAAATCGAGACGGCGCTCAAGATCGAGAAACGTCGCAAAGGCGACGGTTACTGTGTGATCCCGTTGCTTCTGCCCGGCATGACGCCGGCTTCGCTGCAAGCCTGGTTTCCGGAAGATCCATTTGCGATTCGAGTTGATCTCGGCCCCGGCGGTCTCGGCGAAGCCTTTCCGGCAATCCTCGAGGCGATGGGCGAACGTGCCGTCACCGAGCACGTATCGGCCGCGCAGCCCGAAACCAAACCGCTGGATGAACTCGTCCTACTCCTGACTGATCCGAAGATTGAACTTAAGGAGGGAACGCGCCGCGTTAGTGCAACGGCTGCGCTGGTTTACGAACCGGCCGATGCAGCAGCTCGCCGTGTTGAAAGCTTGCGTTACAGATTTACCGCACCGATAGGACCAATCGAAACCGATGACCTCCGTTGGTATCTGGAGCAGTATTATCTTTGGCCGGTAGGCGTGTTTCAGGAGCGCGCTGATGGAATAGAGAAGAAGCTGCCACAATGGGGACAAGAGCTATTCAAGGCCGCGCTAGCATCGGACACGGTACGCGAACCGCTCGCTGCGTGGCAGGGTGTCGGTGATGGCGCGGAACGCCGTTTCACCGTCCAAGTGGATAGTGATCTCCCTGATGACTCGGCGACCGAGGCACAGGCGGCCGCCCGTGAAGCGGCCACCGAACTGCTCTCCCTCCCGTGGGAACTGCTGCACGATGGTCGTTCCTGGTTGTTTCAGGGTAGACACGCTGCGCGCGTTCGACGGCGTCTGCCTAATCGCGTGAGCCAGGAGGCGAGTGCTACTCATCTGCCGATCCGCGTCCTGTTGCTCAGCCCCAGACCGGAGCAAGACAAGGAAGGGAATCCGGTCGGATACTTGGACCACCGCGTCAGCGCTCGTCCGCTGGTCAATGCAGTAGAAACCCTTGGCGAACTTGTGGAACTGACGGTACTCACTCCGCCTACATATGCTGCACTGGACAAGGCACTGCAGGAGGCCGCAGGCAAGGAGCCTTTTGATGTTGTCCACTTCGACGGTCACGGTGTCTATGACCGCCGACTTGGTCTGGGTGGCCTCTGTTTCGAGGACGCGAAGGACGCGGACAAACTCGAAAAGCGCACCATGGATTTCATCGACGCTACCAAACTGGCCGGCTTGTTTCGTGAGCACCGAGTTCCGCTCGTATTCCTTGAGGCCTGCCAGACAGCTCAGTCCCAGTTTAATCCCGCCGCCTCCGTGGCCGCCAGTCTGCTTCAGGAAGGTGTGACGTCGGTCGTGGCGATGAGTCATAGCGTGCTGGTAGAAACAGCGCGGCGCTTTGTCGAGGCGTTCTATCGCGAACTGGCTGGCGGCGCGCGTGTGGGTGGGGCCATGCTGGTCGGCCAGCGCGTGCTCTATGACGACACCTGGCGCGGCAAGATCATGGGGGCAGACGATCTGCGGCTTCAGGACTGGTTCGTGCCCGTGCTCTATCAGGAGAAACAAGACCCGCAGCTCATCAAGAAGCTTCAGTCGAAAGAAGTTCAACAACTCGAAGCAAAGAGGCGCAAACTCAGTCTCGGTGACTTGCCGGAGGAACCACCGTACAGGTTTCAAGGTCGCAGCCGGGAATTGCTGGCGCTGGAACGATTGTTACACAAGCAGCCGTGGGCGGTCGTTCGCGGAAGCGGCGGCGCCGGCAAAACCACTCTGGCGGCGGAACTTGCTCGCTGGCTGACTCGCACCAGCCGTTTCGAGCGCGCCGCCTTCGTAAGTTTGGAACACCATCGCGATGCCCGGGCGGTGCTTGACACCATCGGCCATCAGCTCCTGCCCGAAGGGGACAGTTATTCTGTGGCCCAGTTCCCTGATTTGAAAAAGGCTCTTCAACCGGTGGAACGCGCTCTCTCTGACCGCGCGACTATTATCGTTCTCGACAATTGCGAGAGCGTCTTGCCGCTACGAATGGCAACTCCGGAAGATGATGGTGGCGACGAGACTCTGAATGAGATCCTTAAACTATGCAAAAGTTTCCTCGAAGCCGACCCGCGCACATGCTTGATTTTCACGACGCGCGAATCGTTGCCGGCGCCGTTTGACCAGCACGCGCGCGAACGCGAACTGGGCGCGCTTGACCGGCAAGACGCCATCGAACTCGTCAGTCAGGTGATGGCGGATGAAGGAATCGTGCCTGAGCCTACTGACCCGGGCAGCACGCCAAAGGAGATCACCGACCTCGTTGAAGCCGTAAACTGCCACGCCCGGGCGCTGGTTTTGCTGGCACGCGAGGTCGCTCGCCATGGTGTACGCGGCACGACCACAGACCTCCGTGTGCTTATGGCCGAACTCGAGCGTAAACACCCCGGCGACCGCGAAAATTCGCTCTATGCGAGTGTAGAACTATCACTGCGCCGACTGAGGCCCAAATCGCGCGAGCGGATCAGGGTGCTCGCCGTCAGTCATAGTGGTGTACATCTTGCAGTCCTACAGATGCTTACTGGACTGGAGCCTAAGAACGTGCAAGAGTTGGCAATCGATCTGGTCGCCGTCGGCTTGGGCGAAAATATGAGTTATGGTCATTTGCGTCTCGATCCGGGCCTGTCGCCCTACTTGCTGGGTGAAATGACTCCGGAGGAAGCCGACACCATCCGCACAGCATGGGCCGAAGCCATGGTCGGGCTGACAAGATTTCTCTATGAGCAGCGATTCAAGGATGCGCGCCTTGCTGCGACACTGACGCTGCTGGAACTTCCGAACATCCTCAGTATGCTCGATTGGTTACAAGACTGGTGGTTACCCGAGCGGATAGTAGACTTGGCGGGCAGCGTGGAAACACTGTTCGCAAAACTGGGTCGGCCACAGGCACTGAACGCAGCCACGCGAGTACGTGAGTGTGCTGCACGGAGACTCGAACTTGGCGACTGGAGTCACGCCCGATATTTGACAGGATCGGCAGACATCGACCGGCTACTGGAGCGCGGCGAACCGACAGTTGCGTTGACTTCCGCTCGCAAGCTTCTCGATCGTTGCCTTGTTGCGAGAGAGTCAGCTTACCCTGAGGCGGCCTATGACATTGCCATGGCTCATTTCCGCCTTGGTCGGGCATCGCTGGAAGTCGGTTCCGCAGAATCCGCATTGCCGACTCTTGCGGAAGCGGAGAAGCGATTCCGGCAACTTGCCGATGCCGGCGATTCCGACGCCGAGCAGATGGTCTCAACCACAATCGCCAAGATCGGTGATTGCCATGTCCGTTTGGGCCGATTAGACGAGGCGGCAGATGCGTACCAAGAGGCAATCAAGCTCTGTCAGGACAAGAAGCATTTGCGAGATGTTGCTGCTGGGAAGTTCCAGTTGGGTACCGTGCGGTTGTATCAGCGTCGTTGCCAAGATGCGCTCGACGCGTTTATGGAGGCACGCGACACTTTCGAGAAGTTGGGAGAACCTCTCTCAGTGGCCGCGGCTTTGCACCAGATGGGGCGGGTGTACGAAGAAAATAGCCAATTCGGGCTCGCCGAACAAGCGTATCGCAAATCACTGGCCATCAGAGTGCGTGAAAACGACCTTGCGGGGCAGGCGGAGTCTTTGAATCAACTCGGCAACCTTTATGATACGATGGACCGCCTGGAAGAGGCGGTAAGCTTCTATCGCCAATGTGCTGAAGTCTTCGTGCGGCTCAGACATCTCGCTCGCGAAGGCACAGCACGGAATAACCTGGCAGACACCTTGATCAAGTTAGAGCGCTGCGACGAAGCCCGGCAAGAGCTCCTGCGGGGGATTGAATGCAAAAAGCCCTTCGGTCACGCCTCCGAACCTTGGAAAACTTGGTCGATTTTGGAGGACCTTGAGCGTGCCACCGCCCACGCGCCAGCCGCCGAGGCCGCTCGAGCCAAGGCGATCCAGTGTTATCTGGCTTATCGCCGCGATGGAGGCGTCAGCCAGAGTAATCGCGCGCGACTCTTCGAATTGGTTGCCCAATCCGTAAAGATGAAGACAGAGCGGGCGGTATCTCAGGAACTGAACGCCCTTCTTGAAACCAACGATCCGCCGCATTTCACAGCCGTGGTTTCCCGACTCCAATCGATTCTCGCGGGTGACCGCAACCCTGCTCTTGCCAATGATGTCGAGCTCCATTACACGGACGCTGCCGAACTGCAACTGCTGCTCGAAAGGCTGCGACCTCAGTGATCAGTTGCTTTGGCTCGAGGTCAGTCAATCACCGTAAACAAAAAAACCGGCAGACACACTATCTGCCGGTTTCAATGTTTCACCTTCGATTGCCCCAAATCAAAACTCCTCGGCGTCTCCGTAGAAGAAATTGACTTTGCCCAGCGCAGCGCGCAAAGCTAATTCGTCCTTGATGCGTGCTTCGGGCGACTTCTTACTCTTGTGCGTCGGCTTGTCAGTCGAATTGCTGGTAGCCGGCGTCTGCAACGCATTTTCGACCTTGGTCACGAAATCGGGCCAGGTGCGATGCGCTTTGCTGGAGCCGTCATACAAGAATTGCACCGTCTTGGCTGCCGTCTTAGCCAGCACCGACTGATCCATTTGCACATAGACAACGCGCGGCAGCGGCAGCAGGATCGCCACAAAAAGCACGGCGCCGACAATGATCCAGCCGCGCAGAGCGCCGATCAACGCACCGCCGTATTTGTCACTTTGCCCCAGATTCTGCGGCGAGACGACCTTTTCGAAAATGCGGCCTGTAAGTTTGAAGACGCCGTAGATAACTCCGAGAACGATGATATAAGCGATAATTGCCACCGCCAAAGGAGATGCATCGATGGCATCGGCAACGGCGACGGCGATGAAATCGAGTTTGCCCGTGGTGATCACCAGCGCGGCACACAGTCCGAGGAATGCCGCCAACTCACGCAGGAATCCTTTTTTTGAGCCGACGGCCAGAAACGTCACAACGAACAGAAGAGCTATGGCATTAAAAATCATTCTACCCTCCGTGGGACAGAAGCCGTTTCCCGCACTACGGGATTCTTTTGCGCCTGCTTCATCTCGGCCTGCCGAGCAAGAGAGTTCATCTTCCTTCTTTCGGTCGCCGTCCCGGCGAGCATGGCGAGCACGGCAACATCCTGAAGTAAACACCGGTAGCCGACACGGCAAGCATTCCCAACCGCGACAGCCACACCTCTGCAACCAACAATAGATTGTTAAAAACATTCGGCAAGCGATATTTGTGCCTGGGTGGTTGCTTCGTTTTTTGCGCCCAAACCGGCTTTTAGCTTGACAATTGGCATATTATCGCTATCTTAATCACCGATTAGAAGTCTTATCATAGCCATTCCTCACACTATGGGAGGGCATCATGCCTCGTTTGATAACGTTAGTTATAGGGTTAATCGCCGCAATTTTATGCGGTTCCGTGTTTGCAGCCGCCGACAGCCAAGTTGCAACACAATCACTTGACCGAATGCCACTGTCATTCACCAAGAACATGGGACAGTGGGATTCACAGGTGTTGTTCCGTGCCAACGCGGGCAGTGCAACGATGTGGTTTACGAAAGAAGGCGTCACCTACCAATTTAACCGATGCATACCCTCACCCCCGTCCCCTCTCCCAGTGGGAGAGAGGTGGTTGAAGACCGGGGAGAGGGAAGCTCCATTTGACCGCTCTGACTATGCCCACGATTCCATCGAACAACTCGTCCTCACCGCCAAATTCATCGGCGCGAATGCCAATCCCGAAGTTGTCGGCGAAGGCCAGATGGAATACAAATGCAACTACTTCATCGGCAATGAGCCGATGAAGTGGCGCACAGATGTCCCCAACTATGAAGCGATCATTCTCAAAGACCTCTATCCCGGAATCGACCTGAAATACTCTGGTGACGGTAGCGGTCAAGCGGCTTACGAGGTCATAGCAGTCCCCGGAGCCGATATGTCCCAGATCAAGGTTGCCTATGAAGGTGCAGACCAGACTTCTCTTGACGCCGACGGCAGACTGATTCTGAAAACCAAATGGGGCGACATGATCGCAGCCATCGGGTCGGGTGTCAAAGGTACGGGCTTGGCCTCTCCCCGACTTGTCCTGAATTCAGAAAACACGCCGGGGTTTGTAGAAGGTGATCAGAATACCGCTGAAGGCAAGTCAGGGACACTTCAATTGTTCTATAGCACCTACCTTGGCGGCGGTGGCGACGATCAGGGAAACGGCATCGCCGTAGATGGCAGCGGCAATGCCTATGTGGTGGGCTATACGAGATCCTCCACGTTCCCGAATCAGAATCCCTATCAAACCTATCAAGGTGGCGGCTTCTTTGGCTATGATGCTTTCGTGACGAAGCTGAGCAGTTCGGGCAACAGTCTAGTGTACAGCACTTACCTTGGTGGGGGAGACGACGATGTGGCGGTCGGCATTGCGGTCGATGGCACCGGCAATGCCTATGTGACGGGCCATACTGGTTCTTCCAACTTCCCGACTCAGAATCCCTATCAGTCGACGTATCAGGGGAGCTATGATGATGCTTTCGTAGCCAAACTTAGCGGTTCCGGTAATAGCTTGATCTACAGCACATACCTTGGCGGGGTAGGCCCGGATGAGGGATTCGGCATCGCGGTCGACGATGACGGGAATGCCTATGTGACGGGTGGAACTTGGTCTTCCAACTTCCCGACTTTGAATCCATTTCAGGCGACGAATCAGGGGGGTGGTTGGGATGCTTTCGTGACCCAGCTTTCGAGTTCCGGAAACGGTTTGATTTACAGTACCTTCCTCGGAGGGGAGAGTGTTGAGATTGGAGAAGGCATCGCGGTCGATGGTAATGGCAATGCTTATGTGACGGGCTACACCTTCTCTTCCAACTTCCCCACTCACAATCCCTATCAAGCATATCAAGGGACTTCTGACAACCCTGATGTCTTTGTGACCAAGCTCTCCAGTTCCGGCGCTAGCCTGGTCTACAGCACCTACCTCGGCGGGGGAGACAAGGACTGGGGATGGGACATCGCGGTCGATGGCAGCGGCAACGCCTGTGTAACTGGCGAGACTGAGTCCTCTGACTATCCAACTGAGAATCCCTTTCAAACATATCAAGGCTCCAAAGATGCCTTTGTGACCAAACTCAGCAGTTCCGGTAACAGTCTGATCTACAGCACTTACCTCGGTGGAGCAGCCTGGGATTACGGAAGCGCTATCGCGGTCGATAGTGGCAGCAATGCTTATGTGACGGGCTATACTCAATCTTCCAACTTCCCGACCTTGAATCCCTATCAGACGTATCAAGGTTACGGCGGGTATGTTTTTGTGACCAGACTCTCCAGTTACGGCGGAAGCCTGATCTATAGCACCTACCTCGGCGGGGGAATCAGCGAAGGCATCGCGGTCGATGGCAGCGGCCATGCCTACGTGACGGGAGAGACCGGGTCTTCCGACTTCCCGACTTTGAATCCCTATCAGACGTATCCTGGCGACTGGGAGAATTCGAATGCCTTTGTGACCAAGCTGAGTTGGACGCCTGACTACCTGTGCGGGGACGTCAATACCGATGAACAAATTGACTTGAGGGATGCGGTGTTCCTGATCAACTACATCTTCGTCAGTGGACCTGCGCCGCATTTGCTTTCAATAGCAGATGTCAATTGCAGCGGCACAATCAACATTGCCGACGTAGTCCTCTTGATTAATTACATTTTCAGAGCCGGCCCCGCCCCCTGCGCAGGCTGCAAGTAAAATAACAAAGCCGGATCCGAGGGCTCGGTCCGGCTCTGCTTGAGCAACTTGTCGTTACTACTAACCCGGTAACTCAAGGTCTTGTAGGTAGGTATGGAAAAACTGTGGGCTTTGTTACGTTGAGTCTCCCAAAAAACTCAGGTTTCTTTTTATCCCCGCTCATCTCCCGCCAGGGCGGTCTGCGTTCGCCCTAACGGGAGACTTTACAAGGAAGCAACACCACGATGTCACATCTTCTATGCTCTGACTGAACTCCCGATCTTCGCGTTTAGTCGGGCAACTCTCCTCAAGTTTCGGCGGGAAGACGCTGTAACGTCTCCCCACCAATCGGTAATGCAAAACGCTTCGTTAGAAATAGGCTGTCGTTTGACACTACTGTGATCCTTGACACGGTTTTGTTCAACCCATTTCTGCCATCACTCATAACAAATTGCGTGCCCGAACCGTTCCTTTTTGCCTTGCGCTAACCGGTTGTCAGATAAGCTGTTGACAATCGACTTCACAGGAATGGTGTTCGCGAAGCAGATACTGCGCTGTGGATGTCAGTATCAAGACCTGAGAAAGACCATTAGTAGCTTGTTTGACATCAGCTTAGGGAATCGCAGAAAATGCGCCATAGGGCACAAAAAAAGCGAGTGTTGCGTATTGGTTTTTGCGGGGAACACAAGTTGGAGATCTTGAATGCTTTTGGCTTGTGTCTAAACCAACTACAACACTCGGGTTTCTACCCCATATATAGTCAACTCCTACCAAGCGCGCAAGTCCTATTTTGCACTTTTTGTAGTGCCGCACACCAAAATGCTTGCTGGCTGCAGTTGTCAGAAGGAGTATTGAATCATGATCAAGAATCTCTGGCAACAGTTACAAACCCGCAATCGCCTCAACGCAGACCTCAAGAAAAGCGCCAAAGCCGCTATCACGTCTGGACTTAAGTCCAAACCTCGCCTGCGTGCCACCTGGCTCGATATCGAGTCGCATCAGGCAATCGATTCCTATGAAACCGATCGCGCCCGTCGTCAGCTCTACCGCTTTTTGCGCGACAACGTTCCGGTGCTTAATGCGGTGATCTGGACCTGGGTTAGACTTTGCGCCGCCGACCACGATTTCGAAATCGTCGGATCAGTATCCCCGGGGGAAGAGAAAGCCGTTCATCAAGCGTTGGATAATCTCGACGCTCGCATTTTCCAGAACGGACTGATGAAACGTGGCGGCATACGCGAATTGCTGCTGCAGTTCTTTGACTCGCTGTTCACTGACGGCGCCGTCTGCGGCGAACTGCAACTAACCCCTTCGCGCAGCCGCATCGAACGTTTTCAACTTGCCGACATGCTGTCGATCTCGGTCGAGCGCAACGGCGACGGATATCGCCTCTACCAACTTGCCGATGAGCGCAAGACGCTGCTTAACGAACAGACGTTCTTTTACTATGGGCTTAGCAGCCAACCAGCGTCGGTCACCGGTCGCTCCATACTGCAGTCGATACCGTTTGTCGCGCGGGTCGAGCAGACGTTAATCAGCGACATGCATCGCTCGATGCGCAGTTCCGGCTACCATCGCATTCATGTCCAACTGGCGCCGCCGGAACGACGCGCCGATGAAAGCGAAGAGGACTATTTCGCGCGCACGAACTCCTACTTTGATGACACGGTCGAGATGATGCGCGATTTCGGACCCGACAAAAATCCGGTCACCTGGAATGATGTCAAGATCGAATACATTGGACCATCGGCGAAAACCTCCGCGTCATCGGCGTGGTATCTCAATCACAAGGCGATGATCGAGGACATCTGCGCCGGTACGAATCTCGCCCCGTTTATGCTCGGTTACGCCTACGGCACAACTCACAATTGGGCGGAATTCAAATACGAGTTGGTGCAACGCCAAGTCGCAACCGTGCAGCATGCCGCTACATCACTGTTGGACTGGCTCGCCAATGTCGAACTGGCGCTTCTGGGTATCAACGTCCAGGTGCGCACTCGTTTTGATAACCGTATCGGCATCTTCCTCTCCGATCATGCGCAGGCCGAGAAAGTGATGCTCGACAACATCATTACCAAGTTGGACAACAAGCTGATCACTCGCGAGGAAGCATTACGCGATCTGGCGAGGATGTGACGCTCTCGTTAAGGAACAACTGTCGAGGTGTCGTCCCCGCGAAAGCGGGGATTCGAGACTTACGAAATTGCGGATTTTGCGCAAATTCATCACCCTCTCCCCAAGCCCCTCTCCCTTGAAGGGAGAGGGAAAGGGGTGAGGGTTGGTTGTCCGACGCGATTGAATGACCTCGAAAGGAACCACTTCTTGCGCATCGAAAAAAACAATTGCTGGCGGAAAGCAGTCACCGATCCGGTGCTGTTCTGCCGCGAGTTCCTGGAATTGGAACCGCATCCCGGGCAGGCAGAATGGCTCACCCATTCCACCAAGAGCCAGAACCTGCTCGTAACCGGCAATCGCTGGGGCAAATCGACGGCGCAGGCGGCGAAGATTTTGCATCGCGCCATCTTTCGCACCCGCGACTGCCGATTCGACAATGTGTCCAGATATCGCCTACTCAACATCTCGATTACGCAGGATCAGGCGAACATCATTTTCCATAACTGCCTGAGTCTAATCAAAGGCAAGTCACTGATCGATTTGCTTGTCGATAAGGTAGTCTTTACGCCGTATCCGAAAATGGAATTCGGCAACGGTTCGGAGATCACGGCGCGCACTTCGCAGAATCGGGGGGAATACATTCTCGGCAATGACTACGACTATATCAACTTCGATGAAGTCGCTTTCGAGTTGCACCCCGACTATGTTGTCAACGAGATCCTCACCATGCGTCTCGCCGATCGCAAGGGGACGCTCGATCTTGTCTCAACTCCGCGCGGACGAAACTGGTTCTATCGGAAGTATCTTGAATTGTTGTCCAATCGCGACAGCGCCTATGTGCAATCCGGTAGATCAACCGAGAATCCTTGGCTCAGTCATGAGTATTTGGCCGCGAAGATCGAATCGCTGTCGCCGCCGCGAGTGCAACAAAATATCTATGGCATGTTCGTCGACTCGGGCAACGAAATACTGAAAGAAGAACACATCCAGCAGGCGCTCGCAGCGTCAACAGGCTTCTCCGAAAAGATACAGCATCATCGCTACATTCATGGCTGGGACGTAGCGCGCAAAAAGACCCACACCGTTGGCATTACGCTGGATGTTACTTCCCGCCCATACCAGTTGGTGAAGATCGAGAAGTTCCAGAAGCGCGATTGGCCTGTTGTTTACGAAGCCATTCGCCAAAGGCGACGTGAATTCGGCGGCGAGACAGTCATCGACTCGACCGGTCTTGGCGATGTCGTGTTGGGAGAGCTGAAGGATATCAAAGCCGTCGGATTTATTTTTTCAGCAAAATCCAAGGCAGAACTGCTCACGAATTTACAGGCGCAGTTTGAGAGTGGCAATGTCGGCGTACCGTTAGTAGAAATAGCAAGCGACGGCGGCGATTACTGGTGTTTGACTGAAGAACTGCGGGAACTAAACTGGACAGAAAACACAGCCGCCGATGCCGTAATGGCATTAGCGCTAGCTCTGTGGCAGGCAAGGCTGATTGTCCACAAGGCGGTTACCCCCGGCTTCCGCCTTGGCGATATCTAGTCGCGCCGCCTTAGCAGCTTGATTCCAGCCAATCCAAAACCGAGCAGAATGAGAGTTATCGGTTCGGGTACCGGCGGGCACGCGGTTTCGTCATCTGATGTGACGTCGTCATCGTTGAAATCGTTGCCGACTTCAATATTGACATCGAACTCAGTGTTCGCAATCGTGCCGACGGAACCTTGTGACATTTGTGATTGGCCACCCGGCTTAGTCAATTGCATCTGCGGAGCTGTGAGGCCGTACGCATTGCTGTAACCAAGACAGAGAATGGCAACCACAATCGCCATTGCAATGGCGGTCAATTTGGCGATAGCATGTATTCGTTCCAAAAGCATTCTCCTTCCTTAGACCACCATCAAAGCAACTGCTATGCCTACTACGTACACGAATGGTCGTATCGTAATGTGTTGTCAATAAAAAACTTAGAAAGGAGATGCGCCTTGGGCGGCTTGGATTTACATTGCGATTACGCAATTCTCTGCACAATAGCTGCGGTCACCGGGCTGGAAAACGCCGGACAGGTCGAAACCCTGAAGGAAAAACGCGCTGCATACCGACGTGCCTCAATATGGGTTCCGACCTGCACAACTGGTTAGAAGCGGTCAATCCACTTTGGCAGGTATAATAACCAAAGTGTGTCCCGCGAACTGTAAGCGTTTTTGAATAGAATAAGCGGTTTCATTGTGAAGGATCGGCTGATACCAGCGTTCGCGCCGGAAAACAAGCCGCCCCGCGAAAAAGGTTACTTGGCGGAACTCCCGCGCGATTTCAAGGCAGAGTTTTTCAAGTTCGGCAACCACATCCGTGCCGATAGCCATGCTCGATGTAGCGGTGAGTCCCGTAGGTCGAAACCCCGTGTGGTACGGTCTCTGAATTCGTGGCATACCTTTATTGGGGTTTCGACATTTCTATCTTGATTGGTATTGACATGACCGCAGGACCGAGGCTATCTTCGTCACATGACCAATATTCCGAGATATTTTCATGAAGATCGGGATGGTTTTGATTCGCGAGATTGGGGATGTCACCAGGAGATCAAATTCGATGATGATTATGGAAAGTGAGACGAGGATAGATGTCGAAACCCGACGAAGCGCGTTAACGGATCAGACATTATTCCACAGGGGGTTTCGACCTACGGAACTACGGGACTATCCAACTCTGACGATGTATTGCCAATCTGCAAGGCGTTCGTTCAGCGCATCGCATACTCTCCTTCGCGTGTCAAGGTGGGCACGAATCTGTATCCTTGGCACTTGACCGCCCGTCAAACGAATGTCTGAGGATGCCAATGATGACTCGGCAAATCCCTCAAGATCCTGAATGTAGATTCTCCCTGCCGGGAATCTGTCCCACTTCTGCAGCTCATCACAAAGAATTGACAAATACGCTATGGGATCATTTGCTAGCCTTAGCGGCAGGAGACGACGTCCTTCAGGACGAGTCGCTATGATGTTGTGACAAGCCACCGAGTATAGGATAGGGACGATGTCGCGAGTCAGGTTTTCGGGCAAATAATCAAAGAGTCTTGGCCCACCTTGGCCGTACCTGCAAAAGTACCTCCTGTACCAATCCGGGCTTACATTCAGGGTCTCGTTTGCTAACCAATACCAATATGAAGACCACTGTAACATGAAGAGCGCACTGGCAATGGCGTGGTCAATCTCCCCTCGCGAATGTCCGTCATACCCTGTCTCAGCAACGGAGTACGCGTATATCTCCAATCCATCCGCAGGAATAGAAGTCGCTGCCTTGAATTGCTGGAACAGCTCGAAGGCATCGACATCAAGATCCAACCGTGAAAGCCATGGAAGCTTCCTCAATTCATTCAGAATCTGGTCGGGGAAGTCGCTTCTACTATATACTGGGTCATCCCATTGAGCCTCACGTTTTAATCTTCGGATAAATGACATGAACTCGAGAAAGTCCTGACCACGGGAAGGATCTCGCGGCTGAAGAAGCGCTGTGAGCCGCGCCGGTTGATAGAGCCTTTCGACAAGTCTTCTTGAGGAGGGAGTTGCACTTGCTAACTCAGCGAATATATAACCGATGTCATGCAAGAGCCCTGCGAATTCCCATGGGAACAGGAAATCTGCAAGCAAATCTCCGGACCAATGGAAACGATTTCCTACGGTGTTACGAATCTGCTCCGACATGGCATAGAGCCATATCCCAAGGAGGAATACGTATACAGAATGCGCTGAGTGATCCGTCTGTCGAGGGTAGGAGATTGTGCGCATGAGTTCCATTGTTCGTACTTCCCGGCGGAGTTCCGCAAAATCGTCCATGTCGTGGCGCAGCAGGACTATTTTGGCAAGCCCTTCTGCCGCAACAAGCCTTTGCGCGTCGTTCGTTGCATCAAAGAAACCCCTAGCCAAGTTAATGAAGCCATCGTCGAACTGATCGACGATTCTGCGGCCTCCGGGATCGTACATCAACCAGTGGAGCAATACCCTGTTGATTCCAGTTCTCGCCATCAGAAGTCCTCCCTATATTCCGAACGAAATTCTACCGAGGCAAAACCTAGAGCTTGGTTTCTGCCATGCTCATTGCTAATCCCGGCCAATTTCACACCTGCATCTAGCATCAACTCATAAATTGAATATACTCTATGTCTTGCCTTTAATCAACTGTTAGAGTAGTGAAGTAGGTTGGGAGCCCTGCGCTCCTGACATTCCGCCGTAGGCGGAAACACTGTCCCTCCATACCCAACCATCTCCCTCCCAATTGTAGTGCCATTGTAGATAAATCACGAGGTCCCCCAGTTAGTGAGAGCATGGATATCACATTTCTGGAGGAACTGTGGAAAAACTGATAGGCGCCTTATCGATAACCACCGCCAGCGATACGGCGGAAGACAAACAGCAACTGATCGACGAGATCAACCGTGTGGCGCAACCACCGCAGCCGGTTACAGTTGACGCCGTCTATATCGGTCTGCTGCATGCGGCATCCAATGAAATCAACCTTCAGGGGGGCTGTTTCGAAGCTGCCGAGTTGACGCAGCTGTCACAGCTTATCGTCGATGCGCCGGTAATGGTGGGGCATCAGAAGCAGGAACTGCCGATCGGGCGCGTGTTTAGGGGCGAAGTCGTCCACCGCGATGGAGTCCCTTGGTTGCAGGCATACTTCTACTGGCACCGCGATCAACGTGATGCTGACGCGCTTAAGGCCGGCATCGACGCCGGCATTTATAAGGAATGTTCCCTCGGGTTTCTTTACGGTAAGCCGGAGTGCAACATCTGTCGCGAAGACATGCGGCACTGCCGGCACCGCCCCAACGAAGTCGTGCGGCTTGGTAGTCGGGACGTGCGGGCGTTCTACTACTACAAGCAGATCGAGAAAGTGCTGGAGGTATCGCTTGTCTATCGCGGCGCCGTGTCGGGCACACGTGTCAGCACGCTTGCCGTCGACACCGGCGAATCCGCCACCGGCGATCCCTTCTGGCGTTCGCATGCCGAAGTTGCTTTCGATCTTGCGCAAATCAAAACACCACTAGCTGAGGTGCTGATTGAACCGTTGTATCACGGCATCTGGCTCGATATCAGATTCGACGGTGGCAAGTTCACGGCAACCACGCCTGACGGTGCAGTTTATCACCACCCGATCCTCGACGAACTTTCCCAATGCACCGATGCCACCGATTTCCGGCTGGTCGCCCAACTGCTTCCCGTCAAAGGCGCGAGTCGTTTGCCGCTGGAGACTCTGCGACGCACACAGGATGGAAGAAGACTCCCGCGCTGTCGCTTGAGTCTGATCGACGTGCTACGTTTTGATGGTGTCGATCTGCAGCATACTCCGCTTGCCGAACGCAAGGCGATTCTGACAAAACGATTTTCACGTACAAACGC
The DNA here is from genome assembly GCA_903903945.1 of uncultured bacterium. Lineage (GTDB taxonomy): Bacteria > Zixibacteria > MSB-5A5 > CAIYYT01 > CAIYYT01 > CAIYYT01. Next base: position 36,841 of record CAIVAP010000278.1, read on the forward strand.
GATTGTACATATACCGCACTGCCGCTGCCGATTTGTCGATTTGCAGGAGAAGGCTTACCACAAAGGTTGCGGTGAAGGTCTGCGGATCATTGACCTCTCAAGCGAGCAAGACAACCCTGTCTTTGAGATTCGCCACAAGCAACAGGTGCGCGGTAGAGTTGAAGTCGAGCCTCAGGCCGATGGCGGCAGTGTTTTCAGCATCATTTTCGACGACGCCAGTGCCGGATCGCAGTTCCGACTGATTGGAGCCAACGGTCTGAGCGCAGGCGACATGGTCTGGGTGCAACCGGACGAGCAACATGCAAATCGGTTCCGATACATTGACACTTGTTTGGGCGATAGCGCTACTGACTCCGCCTCCGTCGTGGCCACGTTGCTGTCTTCCAAGACCGCACAAACCTTTCGACTTCTGGTCGACAGTCACGGTGACTACTGGTTGGAGTTGCGTCATTCCCTCGGCTTCAAAAACGCCGCGATACGCGGTGGCAATCCAACGATGATTGCGGGCACTCGCCGACTCGCCTGCGAACTGGTCGATTTGCACAATCCAACCAACCGTCCTTACGGCAAGGTAGCCCTGATTGATTGCGGGAAGATCGTCGCGTTGCGCGAAACGCCGACCGGACGCACTTTGCTGTCATTGACGGGTGCAGCGTTGCAGGGGAACTACGTCATCGAACCGATCCGATTCGGGACGAAGATAGCCTGGCTATTTGGCAAGACCAGAAAGAGCGAATGACATGAGTGAGGCAAGCAACACCAACGGCAGAAGCGAGCTTTTCCGCAAAGAGGGGCTGCTGCGATTTCTACTGGGATTGATTGTGACCGTGGCGGGAATTGTCACCGCCTACCATGCCACGATCTATGGTCTCAAGGCGGACATTGCCGCCAAGGCCGATGTCGCGATCGTATCGACGATCGACAATCGCTTGATTCACATTGAGGCAATCCTCACTGAGCGGGTTGCCACCAAAGCCGAGTTGCAGCAGGTGCGCGATGAATTGCATCGGCAGCTACTCACCATTGAAGCAAAACTACAAATGCTACCCTGATGGGAGGAATCATGGATTACACGAAGCTATTTGAATCTCTGGCGCATACCGCCGAGCAACTCAAGCAAATGCGCATCGAAGAAATTGATTTTGCACAACTGGCCACCGAACTGGAAAGCGTTGTCGCCGCTCTGCAATCATTGCAGGCAAGTGCCGCCATCGCCGATCAGTTGCTGCAACTGTTCAAGGACGAACTCTGTCACAAGTCGCGCGCGGTGGCGAAGCTCACCGGCGGTTCAAGTGAATTGGTTGCACGGCTGATCAATGCCGACACGACCGATCTCGCCGACCTGCAGCGCATCAAGCATGACATCGAAACCGAATTCGACCGAGTCTTCTCCCGCAAGCTTACAGAG
>CAIVAP010000279.1 GCA_903903945.1 uncultured bacterium
CAACTCAAACGAAATCGTAGCGCGCGACGGGTCGGGATAATGCGTGTCTTTGAACTCGCCGCGTCGATCCGAGATCAGTTTCATCATATTGCCGATATATTCAGCCGGCGTGATAATCTGCGCCGCGACATACGGTTCCTCGATGTATTCAACCGCCATCGGCGGTGGCATCTTAGCGGGATTGTCAACCTTGATCAACTCCCCCTTCCTGGTGTGCACATGATACTCGACGTTCGGCACGGTGTTGACGATCGTGACGCTGAATTCGCGTTCCAGCCGTTCGTGGATGATCTCCAGATGTAACAGCCCCAGAAAGCCGCAGCGGAAACCAAACCCGAGCGCCAACGATGACTCCGGTTCATAGGTCAGCGAAGCGTCATTGAGTTTGAGTTTTTCCAGCGCTTCGCGGAGTTGCTCATATCTTTCGGTCGCCGCCGGATAGATGCCGGAATAGACCATCGACTTGATCTCCTTGTATCCCGGACATGGTGTGATCGCGCCACCGACGGCATAGGTGATGGTGTCGCCGACTTTAGCTTCGGAGACGTTGCGGATATTGCAGATGACGTAGCCGACTTCCCCCGCCGACAGCTTGTCCGCCGGTATGCGATCCATGATCAGATAACCGACCTCGTCAATTTCGTACTGAATTTTCGTCGAGAAGAATTTGATCTTGTCCCCCTTCTTGACTTCGCCGTCCATTACGCGCACATACGGTACGGCGCCGCGGTAGCTGTCGTACTTGGAGTCGAAGATCATCGCCTTGAGTGGACCTTTGGGATTGGCCAGCGGCGGCGGAATGCGGGTGACGATTGCCTCCAGCACTTCCTGAATGCCGATCCCCTGTTTGGCTGATGCCAGAATGATTTCTTCACGCTCGCAGCCGATCAGGTTGCAGATCGCTTCCGCGACTTTCTCCGGCTCGGCGTGCGGCAGGTCGATCTTGTTGATGACCGGAATGATCTCCAGATTGTTGTCCAGCGCCTTGTAAAGATTCGACAGCGTTTGCGCTTCGATTCCCTGCGACGCATCGACGACCAACAACGCGCCCTCACAGGCGGCAATCGAGCGAGAGACTTCGTAGGAGAAATCGACGTGTCCGGGCGTGTCAATCAGATTGAGGATGTAGTCTTTCTTGTCGGCAGCACGATATTTCATCCGGATGGCGTGCGACTTGATCGTAATCCCCCGCTCCTGCTCCAACTCCATGTCGTCGAGCACCTGCTTCTGCATTTTCGATACTTCAATCGTGTGGGTCATCTCCAACAACCGGTCGGCCAACGTGGATTTGCCATGATCGATGTGGGCAATGATAGAGAAATTGCGGATGTGTTCAACGCGCGTCTTCATTTCAACCTATCTGTTAGCTACTTACTCTGTGCGTCGCTCTCGGGAGCTGGAGTAGACTCTGGTATCAGTTCATGCGGATCACTGTCGCTCTGCGCCGGCGATTCGCCGAGCTTCTCGCCGTCCTCGCACTTGCGGATGTAGATGAACCCGATCAACTGCGAACAAGTGATGATATTAATGCCGTAAGATATGACTACGATCCAGAGGACGATCAAAGTTATCAAGATAATCAGTGATGCGATCACTTCAGTGGTTGGCTGTGACGCGAGACTGAACTCCAGTCCACGCAGTGCCGACGGCATCCAGTCGATTGTCGATCCGGGATAGAGGGAGGTAAAGAAACGGAGCACGTCCTGCACCGGCGCCAGAGCGAAGTAGCCGGTTGAAACAATGCTCTTTACTTTCTCGCCGGAAAATAGCGAAGTCGTGAAGTAGGTCAACTGCAACGCCCGCATCAGGAAATATCCGAAAACGAAAATCCCAAGCTTGGCCATGACAAGTCCGACAGCAGTTTGTGACACCCATCGCAGTGGCTGCGTCCAGATGACATTATATATATAGAACGTCGCGCCAAAGGCGTCCCTCTCCCGCGCGGTCACGATTGCCGGTAGGGTGAAGATCGCCGTAGTCAAACCAAATGCCAGGAATACGACAAATAGCGACCAGAGCACGAAGGGCACGGCGTAAATCACGGCGTATACAATCTCACCTATATAGGGAATCAACACGACCAGCCCGATCAACCCTTGTAGCAGCGACAGCACGACGATCAGTACGATCAGCAGTGCGGCAGCAACCCAAAGAGATCGCAGGTTAGCACGTGCTTCTTTTGCAGCGTCTTTGCCGGAGAAAAAAAGATTCCCCTTGAGTTCCTCCAGCGCCAATTTGGCGACGGTCATGTTGCCGTAATCATAGAAACCGGCGGCAATGATGATGCCGACGACCCAGATCGCCCAACCGTACCAGTGCGATAATCCCAGACTCGTGAACGGAAAAAGTGTGTGATTATTCCAGAGTTCGCTCAGCGTGCCGCCTTCGACCAGCATTGCCAAATAGGTCAGGATCAGATATGCGACATAGCCGTAAGCCAGCGGCCGCGCTTGTGCCAGCAGGTATTTGCCTGACAGGGCAAGTCGTGGGGCTCTGAGGATGTCCCAGAAATCGTATCGCAATGTGCTTGTCGTCTTCATAGTCGGCGGAAGGCATGGTAGAGTTGGGGGGCGGTAATGTCAAGGAGGAATTTGGCTTGCAGATGCGGCGAATGGCGTCGTATGCGGCGCAAGAAGAGACACAACCCACAGCAAGCTGTTGGGCACCGGTTTTGCTTGACAGTCGCTGGCATGGTCGCTATCTTTGCCACTGATCATTAGTTTTGTAACAGCCAATCCTCACACTATGGGAGGGCATCATGCCTCGTTTGATAACGTTAGTTTTAGGGTTAATCACCGCCATTTTGTGTGGCTCGATTCTTGCTGCCGACACTCAGCCAACGGTACAATCTTTGAGTAGGATGCCATTGGCATTCACCAAAAACAATGGCCAGTGGGATGACCGCGTCTTGTTCCGCGCCAACGCCGGGGGTGCGACGATGTGGTTCACCAAGGAAGGTGTGACTTACCAGTTCACCCGACGCGTCGCAAGCCCTGTTTGGGCCGCCCTTGCGGCTGCCCGCGACAGTGGTTCGAATGCTGCGGCGACGGGCGACCGCGAGGGTCGCCCCTACGCGATGGAAGGCCTGGATTCCCGCCTGCGCGGGAATGACAAGGAGGGCGGGATTGACTTGGAAAGGGACAGTGTTGAACAGTTGGTGTTGACCGCCAAATTCGTGGGCGCGAATCCAAACCCCGAAGTTCTCGGTGAAGGCCAGATGGAATACAGATGCAACTACTTCATCGGAAATGACCCTGCGAAGTGGCACACGGACGTTCCCAACTACGAAGCGATCACTCTCAAAGACATCTATCCCGGTATCGACTTGAAATACTCCGGTGACGGCACAGGTCAGGCAGCATACGAGTTTATCGCCGCGCCGGGCGCGGATATCGCACAGATCAAGGTTGAATACGAAGGCGCGGAAGAGACTTCAATTGATGCTGATGGCAGAATGATCGTGCGAACCAAATGGGGCGACATGATCACGGCAGTGAAGTCACCCGCGAATGGAGTTTTGTCCGGCACCGCCTTCTTCTCGCAATTATCGGAAAAGACGATTGGTTTTGAAGCTGGTGGTGCAAGTCAACAGGCGTTAGGTACGCTCGCCGTCGGACTGGTCTACAGCACCTATCTCGGCGGGACAGGCGACGATAGAGGAAACGGCATCGCGGTCGACGGCAGCGGGAATGCCTATGTGACGGGCTACACTGAATCCTCCAACTACCCGACAACCACGGGCGCTTACGATCCAACCTATGGTGGCGGTGATGCTTTCGTAGCGAAGTTTTCCCCCTCCGGCGCGTTGATCTACAGCACCTACCTCGGTGGGGGAGGAGGCGACTATGGATACGGCATCGCGGTCGATGGCAGCGGTAATGCCTATGTGACGGGCTTGACTGGTTCTGACAACTTCCCTACTTTGAATCCCTATCAGACGTCTCAAATGGGCCTTGATGTTTTTGTGACCAAGCTCTCCAGTACCGGCAACAGCCTGATTTACAGCACCTACCTCGGCGGGGGCCAGTGGGAGTGGGGAACCGGTATCGCGGTCGATGGCAGCGGCAATGCCTGTGTGACAGGCATTACTGTTTCTTACGACTTCCCGACTTTGAATCCCTATCAGGGGACGCATCAAGGCGGCACTCTTGTTGCTTTTGTGACCAAGCTCTCCAGCACCGGCAACACTCTGATCTACAGCACCTACCTCGGTGGGGGAGACTATGATTTTGGAACCGGCATCGCGGTCGATGGCAGCGGCAATGCCTATGCTACGGGCTATACTGGTTCTTCCAACTTCCCGACTTTGAATCCCTATCAGACTGGTGGGGGTGTGTTCGTCACCAAATTCAGTGGTCACGGCACGATGACCTATAGCACCTGCCTCAACGGCGGATCAGGACAGGGCATCGCGGTCGATGGCAGCGGCAATGCTTATGTGACGGGCTATACTTCTTCTTCCGACTTCCCGACGTTGAATCCCTATCAGACGTATCAAGGCGGTTCTGATGTCTTTGTGACCAAGTTGTCAAATTCCGGTGACGGTCTGATCTACAGCACCTACCTTGGCGGGGGCCAGTCGGAGTGGGGAACCGGCATCGCGGTTGATGGCAGCGGCAATGCCTATGTGACGGGCGGGACTTCGGCCCCCAACTTCCCGACTCAGAATCCCTATCAGGGGACCTATCAAGGCGGCTCCAATGATGCCTTTGTGACCAAGCTGAGCAGTTCCGGCAACAGCCTGATCTACAGCACCTATCTCGGCGGGGGAGGTGATGATGGGGGGACGTCCAATCACAGGTTAGGAGGTGCTATCGCGGTTGATGACAGCGGTGATGCCTACGTGACGGGTTGGACTGGTTCTGCCAATTTCCCGACTTTGAATCCGTATCAGACGAATCAGGGCGGCCAGGATGTTTTTGTGACCAAGCTGAGTGAGGGGGGCAGCGGTAACCAACCGCCCGTGGCAATGATCGACTCCATCACCCCAAACCCAGCAGTCGTTGGAACTACGGACGCATTTGCTGGACACGGAACTGACACTGACGGAAGCATTGTCGCCTACAACTGGCAGTCAAGTATCGACGGGCAGTTGAGTACTGCGGCCAGCTTCAGTTCCTCCTCTCTTTCGGTGGGATCGCACACGATCTATTTCAAGGTGCAGGATGACGATCTGGCTTGGTCACCGGAAGTTTCAACTACCTTGACAATAACTGCTAAAGTTTTCACCATGGGAAGAGACAACTTTGTCTTTTCCAATTTGTGGTCGAATATGTGGCCTTTTTGCGAGTCATTCCTAAGCGCACTTGCCTGCCCAGCGTGTGATGCGACATGGAATCCCTTGGACACCAATGTGCCTATGGGATGCGCCAAGTGCTGGAACGACTACTGGGAAGCGGGGCGCGTTTTCCCGACATGGGATGTCTTTCGCGACGCGTTCGGATGCGAGCAAACAGAGTACTTTTGCCCCACACATTTCCGAAAGAAGCGGGGTGCAGAGATATTCTGGAACGATATGAGAGAATGCTGGAGAGGGAGTTGTGGGGGCTTCTGCGTAGCAAGCCTCCTTTTCTTCAACGGGCAATTGAGCCTCCAAGAACTTTTCCCCGGGCCCGGGAAGACAGATCTTCACAGTGTCCTTGTTGAGGACGAGAACTACAAAGCTCGGGACATGATCAACAAGTTTAACTTCTACCAGTTTGGAGAGGTGCAAAGAGACTATTGGGATCTAAACTGGACATTGACTCCGAATGTCACACTCCAGCGACTCCAGCAAGCTCTGAATGATGGGATTCTGAGCGAGACCTACTTGAATGTCGGTGGTGGACATGCAGTCGTACCATATCGGGTAGAAACGGACAACGGCAATCCAACCTTGAAGTATATCTACGTTTACGACAGCGACTACCCCAACGATCCGACGAAGCGTATTACTGTAAACACAGACGCCAACACATGGGCATATGGGAACTCTGAATACAATCAAAACTACCTCTTTCTAATGGACCCGATTGCGGACTACGCAATGACACCTGTATTGCCGACGACATTCAAACCTTTCCCGGCCAAAGGTGATTACTCTTACGTCCTCTGCCCACGGGTACTGCGGGCGTCGATGCAGTTTTCCGGTGCAGGAACTATCGGTTTTGACGGGGACTCGACCTACACTTCGCTTAGTTCAGGCCATGTGATCACCGCGATGCAGGACAGCATCGCTCTGCCGATTGGATTCTACTTGCCCCAGGGGAACTGGGAGTGTGAGTTTGGCAGAATAACCGATACCGAGTTCCGTCTATCGGTATTCTTAACCAATGCTGTATTGGAATACGTTTCCAAAGGGATTGACACGCTTGATCAGGAGCGACTTAGGGTCAATGATGCAAATGGGTCACTGCTGCTAATGAACCCTTCTGGTAAATCGAGGAATATGCAGTTCAGTGCGGTGTCAATCGCGAGCGATTCAGAGCTTACATTTGACGTAGGAAATTCAATTGTTGCGGCCAACGATTCACTGGGCCTCAGCCTTCTTCCCGCCAAGCAGCTTAGGATAGACAATTATGGGCATGGTATGACGTATGACCTGTCAATTGCCGTCTACGGTGATTCTGTTGACACAGAGTTCTACCGCTACGGGATACCCATCGGATCGGACTGCAGACACCAAGTTCTGCCGAATTGGAGAGACCACAATGATTCTCTGTTCATTCTTGTAGACTCTGGTATGACGGGCACCTTCACAGATACTATAGTGGTAGCAAATCAGGGACGTTACCTTTGCGGTGACGCGGATGGCAGTCACGATGTCAACATTGCTGACGCTGTTTTTCTCGTCGAATACATCTTCTCCGGAGGGGCGGCTCCCAGTCCGCTGGCAGCAGGAGACACTGACTGCAGCGGTGACATCAACATCGCCGACTGTGTGTATCTGATCGAGTACATCTTTAGCGGTGGGTCGCAGCCGTGCGCGGGGTGTAAGTAGGGCGGCATTGCGACGCGGCGCACGGGGACGTACGCCGCGCACGAAAGTATGGACGACTACGGCGCACGAACCGAGTTCTGGATTCCAGCTTTCGCTGGAATGACAAGAGCAGCATAGCACCGTCAGGAAGGGATTCGTGACGGCGCGTTGAACGCGGCAGGCGAGACGACTGCCGGGCACGAAGGAGTGCGTTAGGTCACGGTCGGTGGCCGACCTAAGACCTGACGGAACTCTGTAAGCAGGGTAGTGCCGTCAGGAAAGGATTCCTTACGGCGCGGTTAAAGGATTCCTGACGGCGCGGTAGACTTCGAACCGTCTCCAGATGCAGGCTCGCAGATTGCTTCGTCGTCATTTCCCCTCACGTCTCTCATCCACCCTGACTCCTCGCAATAACGAGTTCGAGGTTTTGCAGCAATCCCAAAAAAGACTTGACAATTTCAGGTGGGATACTTAATTGCGCGCTATTTGACGGGTGACCGGACATTAAGTGCTTGTGAAGTAAATCACAAGCTCCGGCCTCGGTGGAGTTGCAGAGATGAGCCTAAGTAGTTTCGCGCCAGTCGGTATCTTTATGTTGCTCGGACTGGTTTTTGTTATCGCCACCGTCTGGATTGCCCGCTTTATTCGCCCGCAAAGACCATCGGACGAGAAGCTGCGCAACTATGAGTGCGGCGAACCGTCAATCGGTTCGGCCTGGATCCAGTTTAATCCCCGATTCTATATCTTCGCGCTGATTTTCGTGATCTTCGACGTCGAAGCGGTGTTCCTGTTCCCCTGGGCGGTTGCGTACAAGTCTCTGGGGCTGTTCGCATTGATCGAGATGCTGATCTTTGTCGGCATCCTTTTGATCGGTTTGCTCTGGGCTTGGAAGAAGGGAATGCTCAAATGGGTATAATTTCGAGAGTTCCGGTGATCGCCGAAAAGATTCCGGGCGGCGCGATAGTTGCCACGTCATTGGAGAAGGTGCTAAACATTTCGCGCGCGTCCTCGATGTGGTATTTGCTTTTTGGCACCGCCTGTTGTGCTATCGAGATGATGTGCACGGGGGCTTCGCGCTATGATTTTGATCGCTTCGGCATGTTTTTCCGCGCTTCGCCACGTCAGGCCGACCTGATGTTTGTCGCCGGCACCATTACTTACAAGATGGCGCCTCGGGTGAAACGCTTGTACGAGCAGATGGCCGAGCCGCGATACGTGATTGCCATGGGGGGTTGCGCCTGCAACGGCGGCCCGTTCTATTATGATTCGTATGCCGTGCTCAAGGGAGTGGATTTGATTATTCCGGTAGATGTTTATCTGCCCGGATGTCCGCCGCGGCCTGAGTCGCTGATGGAAGCATGTATCAAGCTGCAGGAAAAGATCATGCACGAGAAGCTGCAAGAGTGGAGCAGCGATAAGCGTGGCTGATAGCGGAACCATTATCAGACTGCTCGTCGAGAAGTTTCCCTCCCAAGTCGAAGCGATCGAGCTGAATCCCAAACAGACCGCCGTACAGATTGACCCGAAGATCGTGGCAGCGTTCTTTGAATTCATTAAGACGCATCCTGATCTCAAGATGGCTTATCTGTCATCCATCTCCGGCGTCGATATGACGACGAATATTGATATTGTCTATTTCATCTCTTCGATAGAGTACAAGCACAAGCTCACGGTGCGCACCAAGGTCGACCGGCTCGGGGGCAAAATTGATACGATCAGTACCGTGATCAAAGGCGCCGACTGGTTTGAGCGGGAGATTTGGGAGTTGTTCGGCGTTGAGTTCGTGGGACATCCAAATCTAACGCAGTTCTTGCTTCCCGATGACTGGGATGAAGGACCTCCGATGTTGCGCGACTGGACGGGGAGGAACTTCGTAAAGATGCCGGAGATTGGTGGATGAGAGAACCTCAGGCCGGATATACCGAAGAATTTGAAGTCAACATGGGGCCGCAGCACCCGTCAACGCATGGGGTGCTTAGATTGCTTCTGCGAATGGACGGTGAGATCATCAAGAACGCCGAGCCACACGTGGGCTATCTCCATCGCGCCATCGAGAAGATTTGCGAAAATCGTACCTACCCGCAGTGTATTCCGCTGCTTGATCGTTTTGAATATGTCACGTCGATGTCGACTGAGGAAGTTTTCTGTCTGGCAGCCGAGCGTATCGCCGCTATTGAAGTGCCGGAGCGCGCGGAATATCTGCGCGTGATCATGCTGGAGCTTAATCGAATCGCCTCGCATTTGATTTTCCTGGGGACTTTTTCGCTCGATCTCGGCGCCATCACGCCGTTTCTGTACTGTATCCGCGAGCGCGAGACGATCATGGATCTCTTTGAAATGACCTGCGGTCAGCGCTTGACCTACAACTACATCAGAGTCGGTGGAGTGTCGCAGGATATTCCAGAACAGTTCATGCCACTGGCGCGCAAGTTTGTCGATACCTTCCAAGCTCGCGTTGATGATTACGAGGCGCTCCTGACTGAAAATCCAATTTTCCTGGCGCGCACCAAGAATGTGGGTATCGTCAACAAGCAGGTATGCCTTGATTATGGCGCTTCGGGTCCGGTTCTGAGAGCGGCCGGTGTGGAATGGGACTTGCGACGCGACGACCCCTATTCGATTTATGACCGCTTCAAATTCGAGATTCCGACCGGCACAGTCGGCGATGTATGGGATCGCTATATGGTGCGTGTAAGAGAGCTGCGCCAGTCGAATGAGATCGTGCGTCAGGCGCTCGATCAACTGCCGACCGGTGACATCAAAGCTAAGATGAAGCCTCTGTTCAAGCCGCCCGTTGGTGAGGTATACGCCCGGATCGAAAATTCGCGTGGAGAGATGGGTTGCCATATCATTTCCGACGGCTCAACGAAACCATACAGACTCAAGCTTCGGGGCGGTTCGTTCTGCCATACGCAGTTGATTCCAGAAGTTGCTCCGGGAATAATGATCGCGGACCTGGTTGCCATGTTTGCCTCCCTGGATGTCATTTTGCCGGAGGTTGACCGATGAGGTTGGAGTTGTCACCGCTGCTCAAGATTATCGGTGATTGGATTTCTTCGCTCGGTCTGCCAACCTGGCTGGTTGACCTGATAGAGATGTGCGGCGCTGCGGCTATGGTAATGGGTATGGCGTTTCTGATCATCCTGTTTTTGGTCTGGTGGGAACGCAAACTCTCAGGACACTTCCAGCAGCGTCTTGGTCCGATGCGCACCGGCTGGCACGGATGGCTGCAGACGATTGCCGACGGTATCAAGCTTTTCCAAAAAGAAGACATCATTCCGAAGACGGTGGATCGCAAAGTGTTTTACTGGGCGCCGGTGATCTGTTTTGCGTCATCGTTTGCCGCTTTTGCCTGCCTGCCCTGGGGTAAGAACCTCTGGCCGACGGATTTGAATATTGGCATTCTCTATATTTTCGCCATCACGACGTTTGTGGTGATCTCGCTGTTGATGGCGGGCTGGAGTTCGAACAACAAGTATGCATTGCTCGGCGGAATGCGTTCGGCGGCTCAGATTGTCAGCTACGAAGTGCCCCTGACTCTGTCGGTACTCGGCGTGATCGTAGCGACGCAGTCGCTGTCGATGGTTGCGATCGTGGGGGCGCAGGAGAAGGTTTACAACTGGTTCATCTTCCGGCAGCCGCTGGGATTTCTGATCTATCTTATTGCAGCCACAGCCGAGACGAACCGCGCACCTTTCGATATCCCCGAAGCCGAGCAGGAGTTAGTGGCCGGTTTTAACATCGAGTACTCCGGCATGAAGTTTGCGATGTTCTTCATGGCAGAATTTCTGAATCTGTTCCTGGTCTCAGCTGTTGCGGTGACTTTGTTTCTCGGCGGCTGGCATGGACCGTTTTTGCCGTCGTGGCTCTGGTTCTTGCTCAAAGCGTTTTTCATTGTTTTCGTAATCATCTGGTTCAAATGGACCTATCCGCGATTGCGTGTCGATCAACTTATGGAGTTCTGTTGGAAGTTTCTGCTACCATTGGCGTTCTTGAACCTCATTGTCGCGGGATTTCTGTTTAGGTAAGAAGCATGACATACGATCTTCCAGTTCTCAGCGGCATAAAGAACCTCTTGATTGGGCTTTGGGTAACACTGCGTCATCTTTTTAGCCATGCGGTGACACTGCAATATCCAACAGAACGTTGGACGATGCCGGAGCGCTCTCGCGGTGTTGTCGTGCTGTTGTCGAATAAGGAAACCGGCGAGCTAAATTGCACCGCTTGTATGTTGTGCGCCAAAGCCTGCCCGTGCGCGGCGATTATGATCGAGCGGCATCGCGGCGACGACAAGAAATGGAAAATCGATTCATTCAGTGTGGATAACAGCATCTGCTGCTATTGCGGGCTCTGCGAAGAGGCCTGCAACTTTGATGCGATTGCGCTGACACCCAAGTATGAGTTTTCGACCTACGATAGACCGAGTCTCACGTACGACATACACAGATTACAAGAGCTGGGGCGCGACGTCGACTATACTCCCAGAGTCAAGAAGGCACCCGCTGCTGCCGCTTCCGCAACGACCGCGACGACCGAAGCGGCTTTGACACCAACTCCGACGGCACCAAAAGCTACCACCGAGACTCCGACAAATCCAAGCGAGAAAGGAGAAAGCGCCTGATATGAATTCGACTATTATTCCCTATCTGTTTTATCTCTTCTCCTTCATGATCGTGGTATCGGGTCTGCTGGTTGTCACTCTAAGAAATATCTTTCACTGTGCGCTATTCCTGATTATCTGCCTATTCTCAGTCGCCGGAGTCTACGTGTTGTTGGGCGCGGATTTCATCGCCGCCGTTCAGGTGCTGCTATATGTCGGCGCGATTGCGGTCTTGATGATCTTTGCCATTATGCTGACCGCCAAAGTCTCCGGCATAGGTATCAAACAGCAGAATGAACAGGTGCCGATAGCGATTATCACGACCGTCGCCTTTGTCGCCATTGCGCTTTACGGACTCGGCAAGACGATTTGGAATATCAAGACCGATGCCGTTATTTCCGGTGATACGACGATGGCAATCGGGAAGTTGCTGATGACCACTTACGTCGTTCCTTTTGAAATCGTCTCGGTGGTTCTGCTAGCGGCGCTAATCGGCGCTATTGTGATTGCGAGGAGGAACTGATGGAAATCAGTCTGGCGCACTATCTGGCGCTGGCAGCGGTACTGTTCGGCATCGGCTTGTTCGGTGTTCTGACCCGTCGCAATGCGGTCGGCATTCTGATGTCGATCGAGTTAATGTTCAATGCGGTCAATATCAATCTGGTGGCCTTTAATCGCTTTGTCACGCCCGCCGATTTTACCGGCCAGATATTTTCGATCTTTGTTATCGTGGTCGCCGCCGCCGAAGCAACGGTCGGGCTGGCGATCGTGCTTTTGATATATCGTAATTTCCGCGACATCTTTGTGGACAACATTAATCTGATGAAGTGGTGAGCCGTGCGCGAATTTAGCTGGATCATACCGTTACTACCGCTGCTATCGTTTTTGGTAATTCTTCTCTTCACCCGTGAGAACCGCAAGCTATCATCAGGCATCTCAATCGGGGTTATCGCGATTGGCTTCGTCTACGCCATCTGCCTGCTGATCCGCCAGCTCGGTGACAACTCTGAGTTCGAGATGCGGTTTGCCTGGGCGGTCTTCCCCACAATGTCACTGGAAGTCGGCATTCTGATTGATTCGCTGACGACGATGATGTTAGTGGTAGTGACGACCGTTTCAATGTTAGTGCAGATATACTCGCTAGGTTACATGCATGGGGACCCGCGTTTTTCGCGCTATTTCGCTTATCTGTCGCTTTTCACGTTCTCGATGCTCGGACTGGTTCTGGCCAACAATTTTTTCCTCGTGTTCATCTTCTGGGAGTTGGTTGGTCTAACTTCGTATCTGCTGATCGGCTTCTGGTTCGAAAAGAAAAGCGCTTCCGATGCCGGCAAAAAGGCATTTATCACGACGCGCATCGGTGATATGGGATTTATCGTCGGTATCCTGTTGTTAACCATTTACGCGGGCACTCTGAATTACAGGGAAGTTTTCGCGCAGGCTGCCGGTGGAGTAATTCCCACAGCGGCGCTGTCTCTGGCTGGAGTCTTCATCTTCTGCGGCGCGGTCGGCAAGTCGGCGCAGTTCCCGCTGCATGTATGGTTGCCGGACGCTATGGAAGGCCCGACGCCGGTCTCGGCATTGATTCATGCCGCCACCATGGTTGCGGCCGGTGTTTATCTGGTCGCGCGCTCGATGGCAATCTACGCCCACGCTCCCACTGCAGGAATGGTCGTCGCGTGTATCGGAATTATCACCGCCTTGTTAGCAGCATCAATCGCGTTAGTACAAAATGACATCAAGCGTATCCTGGCCTATTCCACCGTCAGCCAGCTTGGTTACATGATTATGGCGCTCGGTCTTGGTTCCTTCACCGCGGGAACGTTGCATCTGATGACTCATGCCTTCTTCAAAGCCCTCCTTTTCCTGTGCGCGGGATCGGTGATTCACGCCGTGCACACGCAGGACATCCAGTTTATGGGGGGATTACGTGGCAAGATGAAGATCACGTTCTGGGCGATGTTTGTCGCGGCGCTGTCTATTGCCGGTATACCACCACTGTCGGGATTCTGGTCCAAAGACGAAATCGTAACGGCTACCATGGGGCATCCGGTGTTTATGGTGTTGACGCTACTGGTTGCGTTTATGACGGCGTTCTATATGTTCCGGCTGATCTTCCTGACTTTCTTCGGCACCCCGCGCGATCAGCAGGCTTACGACCATGCACACGAATCGCCGCGCTCGATGACGCTGCCGCTGCAGATTCTGATGGTGTTGTCGATCTGCGCCGGATGGGTGGCGATTCCGTGGTTGAAAGAGGGATATTCGATGTTCGTCTATTTCCATGAGCCGGAGGCGGCGCAGCCGCACTATCTGATCATGTTGGTTTCGAGCATCGTGGCGCTGAGTGGTATTGGTCTGGCGTATTTGATGTATTACAAACGCAGTATCTCCGCCGACGCGTTGGCAACGAAGTTCAAACCGCTCTATACGACGCTTTACAATAAATGGTATTTCGATGAGATCTACGATCGCGTGCTAATCAAACCGGTTCTGGCGCTGACATCGGGGCTGTGGATATTTGACAACGGTGTGATCGATTGGATCGTCAATTTCTTCGGCAAGTTCACTATCTGGTTGTCAGACGTCAAACAGTGGTTCGATGTGCATATTGTCGACGGCGCCGTCAACGGGCTTGGTTATACCGTCTGGAGCTTCGGCGCATTGATTCGTCAGGTACAGACGGGGCGAGTGCAGCTATATGGTTTCTTTATAGTATTCGGCATCGTGGTGATGCTGTTGATTAAAGTGGTGTAAGCAGAACGCAGGAGCACTAAAATGGGTTTTCCGATTCTGAGCTTAATGATCTTCACCCCGGTAGTCGGCATGGCGGTGGTGATGATGCTGAACAAGGACAACTTCAAACTGATCCGATGGGTGTCGACCGGCTTCAGTATTATTCCCCTGATTCTGTCGCTGATTCTCGCCGCCGGCTACGACTCCTCGACCAGCGCGATGCAGTTTGTTGAAAAAGCCAGTTGGATACCCTCGCTGTCGATCCAGTATTTCCTTGGAGTCGACGGCCTATCAGTGCCGATGCTATTCCTGACTACTCTGCTTTCCACCATATCGTTGATAGTGTCATTCAACATCACTTGCCGCGTCAAAGAGTATTTCGCCTTCTTCCTGCTCTTGGAGGCCGGCATGCTCGGCGTGTTTGCATCGCTGGACTTCTTCCTCTTCTACGTTTTCTGGGAAGTGATGCTCGTACCGATGTATTTCCTGATCGGCATCTGGGGGGGACCACGCAAGGAGTACGCCGCGATCAAGTTCTTCCTGTACACGCTCTTTGGTTCGATTTTTATGTTAGTCGGCATCCTGATTATGTATCTCTCGACGACGCCGCACACGCTCGATATGATGGAACTGATCACCAAAGGTTCCGCCTTCAGCCATTCGATGCAAATCATGGTCTGGGTGTTCTTCTTCGTGGCGTTCGCGATCAAGGTTCCGATCTTTCCGTTCCACACGTGGTTGCCCGACGCACACGTTGAGGCGCCCACGGCGGTGTCGATCATCCTTGCCGGTGTGCTGCTGAAAATGGGAACTTACGGTTTTCTGCGCATTAGCTATCCGATGCTCCCCTACGGCACGAATTATTTCGCTTACCCTTTCGCCATTTTGGGACTGATCGGCATAATCTACGGTGCGCTGGTCTCGATGGCGCAGAAGGATTTGAAGAAGTTGGTTGCTTACTCGTCAGTATCGCACATGGGTTACTGCGTACTGGGCATGGCGGTCTTCTTCATCGATCAAAAATCAGGCCAACCGCATATCACCGGTCTGGCTGGATGTTATTTCCAGATGTTCAGTCACGGGTTAATCACGGGCGCAATGTTCTTGTTGGTCGGAGTGCTTTATGATCGCGCTCATACAAGAGAGATCGCGGCGTTCGGCGGGTTGGGTTCCAAGCTGCCGGTTTACACCGCCTTCATGTCGGTCTTCGCGATGGCGTCACTCGGACTCCCCGGCATGTCGGGTTTCGTTGCTGAGTTCATGGTGTTTATCGGTTCCTTCCCGAAATACCCGGTGATAACCAGCTTAGCGGTGATAGGCGTGGTTCTGACCGCGGGATATATCCTGAGGATGGTGCAACGTATGTTCCTCGGGGAATTCAACACGAAGTGGTCGGGACTGACCGAAATCAACACTCGGGAAATTATCGCCGTTACGCCGCTGTTGCTGCTTACGGTCGCCCTCGGTGTTTATCCCAAGCCGCTGATCACGATGATCTCCGCAACATTGCAGAATATCGTAACTCAGGTGATGAGGTAACCGATGCCCGACCTGAGACCGATGCTGCCGGAACTGTTTCTCTTTGCCTGGGCGATTGTCGTCCTGCTGTTTGGCATTAGCCGCAAAGAGCGCAGCGGCGACAGCCTGATCTATCTGACGTTAGTCGGTCTGGTCATTACGGGCATACTGATTCCGATTGCCGGATATGGCAATCTCTTCGGCGGCACATTTGTCGTCGACAAGTTCGCAGCATTTTTCCAAATCGTTTTTCTTTTCGCGGCTTTTTTCGCGGTTGCTTCCTCGCACGGACTGATGAAAAAGCTGTCTGCCGACCGGGGTGAGTTTTTTGCCCTGATTCTGCTGTCGACAACCGGCATGATGTTGCTGGCATCCACGCTCGAACTGATCACGCTTTATGTTTCCCTTGAGTTGACAACCATCCCGTTGTTTGTGTTGGCGGCATATCGCAAAGATCAACTTAGTTCCTCGGAAGCCGGGCTGAAGTATCTCATACTCGGCGCGGTCTCGTCAGCTATCTTGCTTTACGGCATTTCACTGGTATATGGCCTGACCGGCACAACGTTTCTGCAGCCGGCATTAAGTCGCCTGATTGAACAGTCAGTGCCGATGCTGCTCGCCAGCGGCAATGTCAATATGGCGTTGGTAATGGCAATTGTGATGATGGTTGCCGGTTTCGGTTTCAAGCTGGCGCTGGTGCCGTTCCATATGTGGGCACCCGATGTTTACGAAGGCGCCCCGACTCCGATTACATCATTTTTGTCGGTAGCTTCCAAGGGGGCGGGTGTTGTCGCGATCGCGCGAGTGTTCTACACGACGCTGCCAGCGTTTCACGACGTACACTGGGGAACCTTCGTGGCCGTGCTTGCGGCCGCAGCGATGATCGTCGGGAATATCACGGCGGTGCTGCAGAGCAATATCAAGCGGATGTTGGCGTTTTCGTCGATTGCGCATGCCGGTTACGTATTGGTTGGTTTCGTCGCCTTGCCGCAAGGATCGACTGTCCCACCTTATGGCCCGGCTTCGCTGCTGTTCTATATGATGGCCTATCTCTTTGCAAATATGGGCGCCTTTGCCTGTGTAATCGCTTTCGAGAAGAATTTTGGATCATATCAGATCAAGGACTATCACGGCCTGTCCAAGCACTCTCCCGGACTGGCGATCATTATGACCTTGTTCCTGCTATCACTCGCAGGCATTCCACCACTGGCGGGATTTATGGCGAAATACTATGTCTTTCTCGCCGGCTGGCAACAGTTCCCGTGGCTGGTGATAATCGGCCTCCTGACTTCGGTTATTGCGTTGTTTTACTACGCCAACATTATTATGCAGATGTACTTCAGCCGTGGGGAGACGAGTCTGACCAAAGCCCGTTATGATCGACCACTGCTTCTGACATTGATTTTGACGGCGGTCGGTACGGTGGCTGTCGGCATCTATCCTGAACCGATCCTGCGCTTCGCGACCGAAGCGGTGAAGGTCTTCCCCTTTTAGGGTTGACATCTCTATCGGCATCGCTTAGGCTCTAACACGCAAAGAGACAGACTATCATTATGAGCATCTTGGGCTATATCAGAAACAGCATCAAACGGTACTTCCTCTCCGGCATTCTGGTCATAGTTCCGCTGATCATCACCTATGTGGTCCTCAGGTTTTTCCTGTCGGCCATCGATGGTATTTTGTCGCCGTTGCTAATCAGATATCTTGGTTACGATGTACCGGGACTCGGTATCGTCATCACGATCATCATCGTTTTCGTCGCCGGTATTCTGACACGGGGGGTGCTCGGTCGAGGAGCTGTGAGTCTCTGGGAGCGCCTTCTCAATTCGTTGCCCTTGGTGCGGACAATCTATTCGGCAGCCAAGCAACTGCTGATTTCGGTCGCCGAGCCGAAAGAGAGCATGTTTCAACGTGTAGTTGTTATTCCCTATCCGCGTCTCGGCATGTACTGTTTTGCCTTTGCCGCCAACGAAGTCGCGCTTGACAGTTTCGACGTCATCGGCGATTATGTTGCTGTGTTCATACCGTCGACGCCCACTCCTTTTACCGGATTTTTGGTGATGGTCAAAAAAGACGAAGTCTATCCGACAAATATAAGTGTAGAGGAAGCGGTCAAGTTCATCGTTTCGGGGGGGATTGTCGTACCCGAAGTGATGCTGCCGCCTCAGATTGGTCAAAACGGGGCTGTATGAGACTATCAACTCTTCTCTCTGAAGAACTCGTGTTAGCCGACATGAGCGCCGGCAACAAGAACGAAGCGATCGCCACACTGCTGGCCGTCATCGGCAGGCGCTTTCCTCTCCTTGACATGGAGACGATCGCCGCCGCCATCGACGAGCGCGAGCGTGTCGAAAACACTTCCTACGGCCACGGCTACGCTTTCCCACATGCCCGTACCGATGCCGTTGAACGCATGTACATCGCCTTCGGTGTAAGCAAGGGGGGACTCTCTGACAAGACCCCTGATGACGTGACGCTGCGCGCAGTTTGTCTAATGCTCACGCCCTCCAACATTTCGCAGTTGTACCTGCAAACGCTCTCGGCGTTTGCCCGTTTTGCGCGCGATCCGCAAAATCTTAAGAGATTGCTCGACGCCAGAGGCGTTGCCGCCGTGATTGAAGTCGTTCATCAATCGGGCGTCAATGTTGATCGCGAGTTGCTGGTAAGAGATATCATGGTTGAGAAGGTTATTAGCGTCACTACCGACAAGTCACTAAAAGAGGTCGCCAATCTTTTCTACAAACACCGTATCGGTGAAATGCCGGTGGTCGACGACCAGGACCGAGTTGTCGGGCAGATATCCAATCGCGATCTGATCAAAGCCGCCCTCTCCGACTTTGGATCGATGCTAGGCAAGTCACCTACCTCCGACGAGCTTTCCATATTAGACGATCTGCTCAAGACTCAGGAGAAATTGACGGTCGACGAGATCATGTGGAGGGACATAGTGACAACTACCGAGGATACTCCCGTGGTACGACTGGCCACGGCAATGCTCAACGCAAATCTACGCATGGTTCCGGTAGTACGCGACGGCAAACTGGTCGGCGTCGTCGTCATGTCGGATATCGTCTCGAAAATCATTCGAGGTTAGGCGTCATTGATTAGGGATTCCCTTACGTTCGCGACTGCGGCCGCGAAAACAAAAGCGCTTGCGGCGATTTGGACTTTCCCGTCCGTCCTCTTCGCTGCGATCTGTATAGCCTGGGGCGCCGAGGCATCACAGGTACTGGTTAGTCAGGGTCTGGCGCTGGCGATTCTGGCATGGCTGCAAACCGCGCCGGAATTCTTTGTCGAGGGTACCATCGCTTGGAGCAAAGACATTACGCTGATGACGGCCAACTTCACCGGCGCCACACGTCTCTTGATCGGTTTTGGGCTGCCGCTGGTCTACTTCACGTCCTGGTTCGCACATCGCAAAGTGGGCATCAAACAGAAACTGACGATCAAACTGGAAGGCGAGGATGCTGTGCCGGTGATGGGTATGCTTCTGCCGTTTCTGTATGGTTTTGTCATCGTCCTGAAAGCGTCGCTGACAGTGTGGGATTCGGTGGTGCTGCTCATCATCTATCTCACATATCTGACCGTCCTGCAGCGCATCCCGTCTCACGGCGAGGAAAACATCGAGGAAATGGAGCGAGTGCCACGCTGGATTCTCACCCGAACACCGACGCTTCGCAATTCGCTGATAGTCCTCTGCTTTCTGGGGGGGGGTACAATTCTCTTTTTTGTTGTACATCCGTTCGTGGAGAGCATGAAGGGATTGGCCTTCTTGCTGGGACTATCCAGCTACTTTTTCATTCAATGGGTAGCGCCATTCATGTCGGAGTTCCCTGAGTTTGTGAGCGCCTGGTACTGGGCAAGGCGTACCGGCAAAGTGCGCATGGCTTTGATGAATCCCGTTAGCTCCGCAGTTGCGGAGTTGACGCTACTGGTTGCGATCATCCCAATCGTTTATTCGATTTCGATGGGTAAGATCACGACCATCCCGTTCGATTGGATTCATCAAGAAGAGATTCTGATGACTGTCCTGCAAGCGACGCTTGGCTTTCTTCTGCTCTCCGACATGCGTCTGCGGTTTTGGGAGGCGACGTTGTTGGCTGTATTGTGGTTTGGCCAGATTATCGCACAGGTTGTCAATCCTTACCTACCGCAAATCAACCTGAAACTGTTCTTCAACGGCTTCTATGTCATCTGGATACTGACCATGCTGGTAAATGTGGTGCGGGGGAAATACAAGCTGCGCGTGTTTGCGGAGTTTCGTCAGGTGCTACGGGATCATGTGCTCAAGTCGTAGGTCACGAACTCAAAAATAGAGAATTCGTGGTAGACGCCGCTGAAGCGGAGTTTGCAGCCATAATCCTCGAGCCTACAGGCTGGGTGGGTTAGCGGTTTGACTCTAATTCTTCTTCAGTTCCTGTTGCTTTCTTTTCCACCACTCTTCCCAACGCTTTACTGCCGCGTCGCGGTTCACTTTGTTATCCTCCGCACTAAACTTCTGATTTTGGTCGGAGATAAGTTGCAGCGCCAAATCCGCGGATTCACGTTCAAAAACGACTTGGGATTCAAGTTGCCGGAGAAGATCCGCAACCTCCTCCTTCAAGAGTGTAACCTTTATCCCCTCAAACCACCTCTGCCAGCGCGCAATCGACTGCCGGCGTTCCTGCTCCGAAGCTCGTGAATCATAACCAAAATCGTCATTTGTCCATCGCTCCGCTTCGGTCTTGAGAGGAGCGAAACTCGCGTCGCGGAGGGCAACATCGGAATCTGACAGCCCGGTGATCCATTTGGGGAAAGCGACAGACAAAGGTAATTCTCTCATAAGATCAGCAAGCGCAAAGGAAGCATATATGTCAAGTGGCCTATTTGCCACCAGTATTTCTGCAGCAAGCAATCGTTTGACCGTACGGAGATCTGTCGTGCCCCTTAGCCTTTCTTCTGGCCAACGCAGCTGGGAATTCGCGTATTGGAGAGCCGCAATTTCCCCAAGGGGATTGCCAAGGAAGATG
Source organism: uncultured bacterium (assembly GCA_903903945.1). GTDB lineage: Bacteria > Zixibacteria > MSB-5A5 > CAIYYT01 > CAIYYT01 > CAIYYT01. Next base: position 20,822 of record CAIVAP010000279.1, read on the forward strand.
GAATCGGTCAACATCCTCGCGCGATCATCATACGAATCGCTGCTGTCTACCTTGAGCAGTTCTTCGATAATTTGCACCAAAACATCAAGCGGTTGAACGTGCCCCTCGCTGAAAAGCCAGTCTGCCTTGAGGTGAGGCCATACTGCAAGACGTGCATTTCCATATAGCGTCGCCCGATCGCCGATCACCGCTTGGAAAAACAGCAAATACATCCCACTTTGGTCAATGTCAACTACACCATGATTTTCCTTTTCCGGGAAGATCACTTGCAGATGGGCAGGAAGAGTCTGCCGAAATGATCGCGTAACCGCAAAGCCGAAAGACTCAGGCTCATTGCCTTGCTGTGATCTTCTGATTTCACTAACACGACCTTCGGCAATCGACTGACAGCGAAAGACAAGATCGACAAAACTAATACGGTATGAACTCATACCAACGCCCGAAAACCTATCGGAACTCTTGACTGGTTTCTGCTGAACCGCAATAGACCAGGCACTTTCATAACTCACTCCTAACACTAATATAATAATCCATACTCCATTAGTCATCCCATTTATTCCGCGTTCGATGATTCTTTCCAGGGGCCCCCCAGTCCCACTTGGCTTTTGCGTGCTCTGGACTTTTCTCGGCAAGGTAGGCGGGTTGTTCAATCGGAAAATCGCCAATGTATGTCCCGTCGGCCTTTCCGCCTGGAGGAACAGCGCCCCAAGCGGTGGGCCAGTCACGCTCCGTTGCATCGTTAAGCAAGACATCACCACTTCCTGCTGAGCCCATCGTACCAGGACCGGCGGGTGTACAAACACCGCCAGCATTAGCCACCCGCCCAGGGCCAAGGCGCCAATGGTTGTGATCCGGCTGGTTCCAGGACCAACCGTTTGCCCAACACGTACCGGGAACGATGCCGACAACAGGATCTGCTTTGGATATCTGATCTACGTGTACGCTCTCATGCAAGAAAGTGTTGTAGAAGCAATCAATGCCGGTTACAGGCCCGTGGGTTTCTGGTAAGCCAGGATCATTATCTGCCGCAGTATCATAGATGACAATGCGACGTTTGACTAGCGCGGCACCATATTTCCAATCATACATTGCTGGTGCAACGCCGAAGTTAGGATTCCCACCCCCGTAGCGACAATGTTTCATATACCCTTCTCCGATAACCTGCCGCCAGTAGTAAAACCAATTCGGTGATGTACCACCGAGGTGTATTAACCCGTCAGGCGGATGGTTCGTAGCGTATTTAGGCCAGAAAACTTCAATAGAGGCAGTGACAGGCCCGCCACTCGAACCGTCTAATGTCAGGCTTACTGTTTTGACGCCAAAGTCGTCGTAACGCAGGGGAAGCCCTTTGAAGACGGCACTAGTGTTGATCCCCTGACCTTTTGTCGGATCGATAGGATCAGCAATGGTCCACTTCAATTCGCTCTTTCCAACTGCGTCCATCGACCAGCGTATACGTGGTTCCGCTTCGGCTCTGGCGTCTGCGTCATCTGGTTCGACTTTGGCCCGACAATTGACAGTCAGTACACCGACATTAGCGTCGGTAAATGTAAACTCGTTGGTCGCTGATCCAGCAAACTTCGGATCCCCCTTGGGATGATCGATAATCACTCTATAAGCAACAACTTCTATCGTATCTGTGACGTTCTGTCCCCATCCGGAATAGGTAGCTGTGACCGTGGTCACTCCAGGTTTCAGCCCGTAAACGTAGGCCGTGCCACCCGATCCGACAACATTAGCGATCGTGGCATCAGCCGATGTCCAAGTAATGCCGCCAGCACCTTCATGGGAAACATCGGCGTGTAAGTCGACCGTCTCCTGTGCTGAAGCGGCGGGGGTTATGTAAACCAGGACGCGAGGTTTCTCGCGAATGGCAACGGAAAGCGTTGGCGTCTTTGTTGCCGATACAGTAATGCCACTGGGAAGCGTACCCTTGTTTGTGGAATCTGCTGGGCTACCTGCTTCAGTCTTATTTTCTGACATAACCAACCTATTGTTGTCCGATACGAGTCTCGGAGCTACTCCATTGTAATTTCAAACCGTGATCGTTAATTCGCCAGTTTGAATTCGTTGTTTAACCTGCCCCTTCAATATTTCCTCCCTACTCCAGTCGCCTTCTGTGGGTTGATTTTCAATACCGGCACAATTCTCACACTTCAAAATGCACATGGTTGAGATCCGGAAATTCGAGAGTTACATCGCCGGGTGGGATATTCTGCTCCTTGGCAAAGCCGTTTTCGTTAACGCTCCCTTCCCGTTTACTGCCATCAGCGAAATAAAGAATGTACCTCTCGTCTGGGATGGAGTTGCCCAAGACGTCTTTCAGTTCGATGCCTATCCAATCCCTGAACTCCAGCAATCCCGATTCCTGCTCCCTACCGAATTCCTGCTTGTCGATTTTTACCGTAAAGAAATACTCGGGCGGGTTATACTTTCTGTCGTAGCGTTGCATTTCCTCATCGGATGGGATTTCGTCGGTGTCTTCATGATACTCGTATGCCCACTGCAATTCGATTTTCTTGTTTTCAACAGTCGCCGGTATTTCAGTGATTTTGTCGTTAGCGCCGTCGCGATCGAATTCGTAGATGATAATCTTGACCTGGGCGGCGTCGGGCAGATTCTCCACGGATGCTTTTAGCGTCAGGACATCTCCCCGACGTGCTTCCGAAGCACTCCAGGACATATCAGTGACTTTGATCGGTGGTACCACAGCGACGGAATTGGAGGTACCGCTGAGACCGTTCTTGGGGAGCTTGACATCGAAATAAACCATGTCGCCAAGTTTGGTGTCGGCAGGGATGGTGAACTCGCCGATGAATTTATTCGCTCTCACTTTGCCTTTGACCGTACCCAGACTTTTTCCCTTCTTGCTTTTTCCCTTGGCTTCAATAGGAGCACCTTGTCCCACAAATAGTGTCCCAATCTCAAAAGATGCTGTCTGTCCCACCGGCGCATACGATTGTTGCCATTCGGCGTAAACCAGCGACGAGGTGAGCGTGATCTTCTCCTTGGCGTCGGTCGATTTGGTGTACTTCAGCGGCATTGCAACACTCGCTATCCTTCCGGTACGAAGCTTTCGATCATTCGGTCAACTTCAACACCGATCGTCTTGAACGATTGCTTGGAAAACGTCGCCGTGAATGTATACCCTTGCTTGCCTATAATCAGATACACGTGCTTCTTGAAGGTCACCTGCCCGGCAGAGAGAACCCATTTGTATACCCACTCATAAGCCGCGACTCCAGTCGCCAACGTCCGCTCCTCTTCCTTGAGCGTTTCAATTCCGGCGAGCGCGTCTCGCACCGGCTGAATCCGATCAAGGGCAAACTCATACAAATCGGTATCCGACAGATTGCGGTCGATCACGAGATTCAGCATATGCCTTTCGCCGTTGACCTCTGGACCCATAAATGTGTACGCCGTCTGGTCTTCCCAATCTTCCGGGAGGTTGATTCGAAATTGATTATTATACTTCATCATACATCTTACGCCTGCTCATCATGTTTACCTCGCATGAAGACTGTAACGGTTCACTTCAAGCAAAGAATTCCCGACCGGCCGCCAACGTAGAGATGACCGCGTTCATCCATAATCGCCCGGCAGGTTAGCATGTCACTTTGATGCTTTGTGAAAATTGCAGTGCCCCGGGAGTCTATCTGAAGAAGCGCTGTTCCCGCGGAGACCAACACCGTATTGTCCGACAACACGGTCAAAAGAGCATTTTGCTTGGCAGTAATCAGATCGTATTTCCAGGTTGATTGGCCATTTGACACTTGATAGAGCGTATTATCGATAATCAGATAAATGTCACCATTGGGAGCGGAGGCCGGCGGTTGGCGTATCTCCCCTTGCGCCGGCAGCATCACCGCCCAATGCTGTTGCCAATCACTGCCGATATTTTTCAGTTGTAAGCCTTCTTTAATACTGTCAACCACCAGCAAGTCGCCCTGATGGTTGAGCGAGAACGCCTTGATGTTCTCGAAGTCGCGGACCTGTACATCGCTGTCCGAACTCCCTCCCATAGGAATAGCAAAAAGTTGCTTGCAGGTGGCTGCATATGACCATGAACCATCGACTGACATCCTCACCGCCAGAGCAATCTCGTTTCTGCCGAATAACCAGACGAGTTTCTCTGCCTTCGGCAAGTAACGAACGTAGGCGAAGTGTGGCGGTATCGAGACTTCGCCGATATTGGTTGCAGTAACCGGGAAACTATGATAGACATAGCGCACTTCATCACCCTGAAACTGCAAATACTCTAGAAAACCGGGACCGGGCAAAAACGGCAAACCAACCCGCTCCCCCTTCTTGATTTTTCCGTCGAGACCGACGGGCAGGTAGTAGCCGGCGTCATTGACGGTCGTTATCCCCTCGACGGCTACGTCGAACGCTGCCTTGTTGATTAGCTCGATGCCCCAGAGTGGTTTGCCGTCGCTGCGGCTTCTGGCTTCGAGGAATCCCTGGTAGCTAACAATCAAAACATCGCCAACTATCGACAGGTTGGTGGGGATTCGCCCACCGGTCGCTGCCTGCTGAGTCTCTTGGCGTGGCCAGATGACCTCTCCTCGGAAACGACCACCATAGGGAAGGCACGACGTCCCCAAAAGATCAGCGAAATGTCGGGGGTTTACAACGATTTGATCATTCATCTTTCTTCCTCCACTTGGGCATCGGCTCGCGGCAAACAGCAATGTCACGCACCCAACACCGATCAGGCCGAGCAACAATCCGACGCCAATGCATTTCCTAAAGACTCGCCTGTTCCGCTTCATCTCCTGACGATCCTGATTACCAGAGACCGGCACTGGCAACTAGACCTGCGTGGTATGCCATGATTTTCGCACCATTGCAACAAATACTATCGGCCGCACACGCCAAGGTATCAGGGCAAGACGGCCTTCTTGCATAGGTCATTAAGTAATCTCCTCCAACGTAAAAGCGTCGCTCAGCTTGGTATTAACCCAACTCCGCAGAAAACCAAGACCGGTTAGCTCGTTTGGCGCCGAGGCTGTGTGGAGAATGTAAGCGACAAGGTCTTCTGCGGTCGCATTGCTTCGTACTCGCAAGCGTCCGGAAGCCTGATCGATTTTCGGGGTGGCACCGGGAGCGGACGAGGAGAGAAAGTCAACGATATAGTTCGTTCGAGTGTTCGCATCCGTGCGAAAACCGGGATAGAAGTAGAGGTATATTTTCTCGATCCCCTTCGTGCCGCCAATCAAACGATAGCTAGCATTGCGCCACAGGTAGGCTGCCTCAAACGCCGCGAGCTTCACACTCATCTGATCTTGCGTCCAGGCTCCGACGAAATTCACCTGCAGCAGAATACGGACGCAGAGGATACCTTGGTAGTCGTAGTTGTTCTGACCAGTATACAGGTTGTTGTGCGACGATTCATCTTGCCCCAGGTCAAAGAGCGAAAGCCTCAACTGCTTGTCAGTCGTGCCGGGGATGGCGGAGTGCTCCTCGACTACGACGGGCTGTTTGAAGTCGAGGGAAAGACGAGTCGACCCGGCGTCCAGGTGCCTGACGCCCGTAGCTTCGCGCGTTAACTTTCCGCGGTGATAGGTCAGATCGGCATCCGCGTGGACAAATCGTGCCACGAAGCGCTTATTATTGGCAAAGAACGCAAGGCTGCCATCGGCGATGCTGGAATTGATAAAATGGAGTCCATACCAGAGATGATGCAAACGCGGAGCGCGGTTATGATACATCATTGAAGAGACGTTCCGGGTTGGCGAATAAGGCTCAAAGTGCAGGTCGTATCCTGGGAAGGCGTGGATGACGGTGGCGGTGGTGCCATATCTCAGGGGACGAACGATGTACTCATCGGGAAGTCCGCAGGCATGGCCAAATTCGTGAGCGGCGGTGAAAATCCCGAAGGTTTCACCAAATTCAGCAAACCCGGTATCGCCTTCCCCTGCCATAATCTCTCCGGCGCCCGGGTGGTTCACTTCCACGTCTTCCCAGGCCGACTTGTTGAGTTTGAAGATCGAATGCATTAAGCCGTCAAGACGGACGGGCCAGGCGTACGCCGGACCGTACCGCTGGCCGTTCTCATCACGAGCAATCAGAGCCACGAACTTGGATTTGCCACCTAGGGCATTTTGGCGGGCATTCGTGAAGACGGGGGAGTTAAACAACGCCCGCAGTGCTGCAAAGGCAACGGGTGGATTATCAGTGTCATCGTAACTTTGGATTTTCGTCGATCCAGGAGGAAGAGCCGGGTTGGGGTCGGGAATGACGACGTTCTCGACGGGATGATTCGCGTCAGGAATCACGAAAGTCTCTCGTTCGTCAAAGAAATAGAAGGGCTTGATAAGCTCGCTATGGTCGCTCGTGGTCTCTTCATCAGAGTAGCGCTTCTTGATGTTCCAGCGATCCATCGCATTGTAGACACCGAAATCGACAAAGTTCAGGACGTCAGCGGCTGTCGGTATGGGGTTGCCGCTAGCAGGATTTCGGACGTCGCGGATGAATGAAATGGACAAGTAGTAGAGGAAGTAGGAGACAGGATGATTTCCTTCCATATACATATGATAGAAGAAGTGCCAGTCGTAGTCGCCAGTGGATCGGAATTCGCCCCTAGGCGGCATCGGGAACTTCTTGTGGAAATCGGTGTCATCACGCACCGCTGCGCGGGCGCCGACGACAAAGCCGTTGATCTCCCAGTTGGATAGTTCCCGCGTCCGTTTGTCGCCGATCGTATAGAAGCCGTCACGGAAGAAGACTATCTTAGCCAGTTTGACATCGTCGAGCTTTTCTACAATCAGATTGTGGGGGAAGGGGATACGCGCCGATTTCTGATCAGCTCCCCTCTTGTGAAGCTTGAGGTAGCCGGTACTCTCGTCTACAAGGAATAGCTTCACGCGCGACCTGTCACTGAGATTATTAACCACCGCCGGTGTGCTATTGGTATGATCAGTATCTTTGATGTCCTGCGTACTCCCGACGGCATCGAGCAAGACAATATCATCCAGAGAGAATGTCAGCGCCTTACCAGGTGTGGTTGTATCGCCACCGTAGGGTCTTATTTTCTCCATCGCTTTCTGATAACGTTGCCCCGCATCGAGGTCCGCAGCAGAACGCGTCCAGTAGTTCCAGGATGACCATAACTCAGGAAGATCGTAGTACTTGAATCCTTCCTGCACAGCAGCAGCAGGCGCCTCCTCCGGCTTTATCAGACCATCCGCAACTTTCTTATCAATTGCCGCTTTGATATGATCTTTGAGTTTCTTTGATATGATAACGATGACCGGGGTTGCTTCTTTATGGTCTATATATATCCAGGGTTTGCCCTTTTCGTACTTGAGCTTCTCACTGGGTGAAAGCTTGGTGAACGCCTCTGGCTCCAGCACCCTGACCTCTGGTTCGGCACCGGCATCGTTCTTATAGACAAAATGGTTCGCGTAATCGATAATAAAGTGAATATCATCTCGTCCCTTGCTCGAACCGGTCGATTTTGCCTTATCCGGAACTTTTATCGTGTAAACGCCTCCGGAATACTTAAGGCGAGCAGCCTTGATCTGCTCGGTGCGATTCTCAATTGCTTTGATTGGCAACCCGTCAGGGACAGGCAACCACTCCTGCTTCACCCGGCTATAAAAGAGGAACTTGAGATGATAGGCTCGCGCATTCAGATCAGCGCCATCGACGTATACACGTTTGAAATGATACTTGTGCCACATCGGACACTCAGGCGCCTTGTGAACGGTGTCGACACGCGCGGGGCAATCGATCTTCGGGACGTTCGCCTGATCGAAGAAGAACAACTCGACCCGGCGGTTAACTTGGGAGCGGTAATTGTGTTTTTCGGCATCATCGATTGGGTACGATTCGCCGCAGGCGATGTACTTCTTATCGTCATCGCAGAACTGCAACCGCGAGCGGTACTCCATATCCAATCGGGTGCAGTCGACCTGCAGGGCGGCGGCGATGTCGTCATTGAAGATATCATAGACTGCGAGCCACATTTCGAGCGGCCATTTGTGCTTGGGCCTGTCATTTTTGATCTTCTCGTGAGCACCGCCGCTTCCTACAGGAATTGGGGATCTGCCTTTCGGTGCTGAATCATCGGTTATCCAAGCGTTGTAGCGCGTGATGAAGCCCTCAATTGCGTTGCTGACGTCGTCACTCCAACTGTCATCCATCTTGACCGGATCGCAGTCGTTCCAACTCCTGTGGTCTTTCACGTACATCAGAATTTGCTGGTAGTCCTCGATTCGGTGCCGCTCCTGCGAAACCTTCGCCCAGTTGTCACGATCACCCACCAACAGATAAAGCACGTTTCGCGCGCGCTGATCGGAGAGTTGGAAATTCATCGTTTCGCCACCCGACGTGTCGGTATGGCCGGCGATGAGAAGTCGTTTGTCAGGATCAAATTCAAATTGCTTGAGCGCCAGCGCCACTGCCTGTAGGCCGGAAACCTTGTCCTGATCTTCCTGCAGTTTGGCGTCATCAGGGTCCGTGGCATCATCCTCGCTGCCGTCTGAAGACGACTTCCCCTTGGGACGTTCCGGCATCATCACGGCACTGTCGAGATGAAAGAGCACGTCCTCCATCTCCAACATCAACACTTCCACCGGTTCGAGCTGAAACTCGGGCGATACGGTGGTGTCGGTGTCTTTGCCCTCGATCATTTCGTGGAAGCTACAGGATGTCTTGACCACCGGTTTGCTCATATCGACTCTTACTTGGCCCCCGGGAATTTGTCGTCTCTGACATTGATTGAGATCTTGAGTTTGCCCGGCGCAACATCGGTGGCTTTGGCGTCGCCGTCACCGCCGAGCTTGCCCTCTTTCACCTCACCGGAGGGGAGAATCAAACGATATTTTTTGTCGGCAATCGGATTGCCGTCTTTGTCCTTGAGCTTGAACTCGATGTCGTCTTTGTACTCCAATAATCCTGAGCGCTGAGACAACGTCGAGGTTTTGGCAACGAAGTAGTATGCTGGCGATGAGAACCCACCGCCTTTTAGTTTCTGTTCCTGTAACTTGAGGAAGCCCTTATCGACCACCAACTCCCACTCGCCTTCAATCTTGTCGCTCTGGACTGTGGTCTCGATCGTTTTCAGCACGGCGTCGGGGAACGCGGAATCTTTGACATGAATCTCCAGTGTCGCTTTCTCACCCGCCGGCACGCCGGTAGTCTCGGCGGTTGCCTTGACTTTTTCCCCGACTTTGGCGGTGGTCTTTGACCATTTGGCGCTGACAATCGCTCTGATCTCGATATCATAACTTCCCGAATCAACATTCGCCTCCTTGACACCCCCCATCAGTGGAGAGACAGTCTTCGGACCCGCAGGTGGCGTCAATTCGTACTCGGCGCCTGTGATCGGAAAACCACCTGAGTCGACGACCGCGATATTTAGATAGTGCTCTTCAACTTTTTCCTCTGCTGTTGAATCCGGCGCCGCCTCACCACTGTTCTCACCTCCCGGGCCTCCGGCCCCTGCACCACCGGACATGCTGTCGCCGATTAGCACCGTAGGACATCCCTTGGCAATCGTGTCGGGGGGGCCCGAGCAGGTCACCATGTCCCCCATGCGGGCTGCCGGCATTCCGCCGATCATGACACTCATGCTTCCCTTGGTGATAGGTCCACCAACATGAGGCGGAGGAGGTACTCCCGGATTAAGCATCGGGCAGACGTGCATGTCGCCTACCCGCGCCGCCGGCTGGCCGCCTATCAGAACCATAGGAAAGCCTATAATAATGATGCCGCCGTGCGCGGTTTGGTCAAACATTCTTGCTGCCGGTTGTCCCATACAAAAGAGCGCTTTCTTTACAAACAGTTGTCCGCTGATATAGTCGAAGCCGCTACCTTTCGGTTCAGTCTAGATGCGCTTTCGGCCGACTGCCGGAATTTAGCATAGCCGTAAAGCACAGTCAACATTCAATTTGGCGCAGCGAGGATGCCTTCACGAGAAGACTCGACAGCACTCTTTGGTCGGTGTTATTACACACCGTCTATTTCTGGTCGGGATTCGAAGCTGTGCCGGCAGTCGGCTTGAAAGAAGATGCTTTCAGGGGCAGGCCACAGATGGGGCAGTACCAATATTCTATTTCGACCCACTTGTGACCATACTCGCACTGTCTGACTCTATCCTTCTGGTCGATATAGACTTCGTCCCAGTCGGACATAATCGTATAGTGAAGTGTATTGCCGGAGACTCTCAGAGCCAGCGAGATTTCCTCGATTCGGCAGATTGTTTCTCCATCGCAGTCGAGGTAGATTGGTATTTTTTGAGAGGAAATGAGTTTTTCGGCTCCGCCCTTGACGGGGCGTTCTGTTTCTCTCGATTCGATTTCGATTGTGGTTTCGCCGGTTCTTCCGAGGTAAACCAGTTCCCGCTTTGTGGTTACTTTATCAACCGTCATGCCCCAGGCGGCAAGATTCTGGTTCGGCTGCGCGGTGGAGGCTTGGCCACCCTTAAATGATTTGTAGACAATGAGTTTCGTGTCGGCACGCAGGTTGGAGGATGCTGATAAAAATGCCAGAATGGCGACAGCATAGACGACAAGAACTCTTAGCATCTTTTATTCCTCCGGGGCTGCGACTGTGGTCGCTCCTTGTTTATTATCGACGTCGCCGCCGCCCAAATTGAGAACGATCCCTCGACAACAAGAGATTTTACGGTTTTTGAATTAATTGGCATAGAAGTTTCTGGATACAGAGTGGCGGGCACGAACCATACAGTTTCTAAGATGCCGGCGTAAAGAAACGGATGTCGACGCGCTGCATAAATTCGTTTGGAAATGTCTCATTGATGTTCATCACATTCTCCCTTTTGCATAGTTAATTAGAATGTAAGCGTGAGAGCAAGACCAGGCGCTTTGTGCGCTGCGATGTAGGTTGGTTTCAGAGTCAGGGTCCGAAGACCGTGCTCTGAATTGTAGTCGTCAACCGAGTTGTCAGCGGCGGCAATGTCGCGAATAGCGCTCACCATGCAGATGGCCACACCAGCACCAATGCTGGCGATAGCCAGCATCGCGTTGCCAAAGCTCTCTTCCCAGTCCTTCCCAGATGAATCATGAATGAGGATTGCCGCAACCGCGACCGATGACGATAGGACTATGCCGCGAGTAGCGGCTCCAGTCCAGAATCGTCTCATATTTGCAGCATAGGCGTGCCCAACGCCGGGGCCAAGAATCAACCCTAATGATGCAATTCCTGTTCCCAACTCGGGACTTTTTTCATGGTCCATCATTTGACTCCCCACAACTACTGGTACTAACGTCGAGAGAAGTGAGTAGACTACGGCTTTCCCTCTTGACTTGGGCGTTGTCATGAAAGTCGAGTCTGTGGCCATGGCGCTCCCGCCAAGCAAGAATGACAGGGCAAGTGTAGCGATTATAATTCTGAGCATATCATCAATCCCCTCTCGTTCAGAAAGATAGTGTTAGCATTAGCCCTGGCGCTTTGTGTGCCGCAATATAGATTGGTCTCAGAGTCAGGGTTCGAAAGCCGTGCTCTGAATTATGGTCGTCAACCGAGGTTCTGACGGCGGAAATGTCGTAAGTCATGCTCACAAGACAGATGCTACCCCCTACTACAAGGGCTGTCACGGCCAGCACAATCCCAGTACCAAAATCTGAATTCTCTGAGGCGGACAAGGCAATCATCCACGTAAGCGAGGCTGTTGCTCCACGAATTGCAACGCCGTTCCAGAAGCGTCCCATTTTTCCAGCGTAGGCATGCCCTACGCCCGGGCCAAGAACTATGCCCATTGATCCAATTGCCAGTCCCGTCAGCGTTGTAGTGCGTTCGGACTGAACATCGGCGCGAGTACTGGGGGCAGTTCCTCCCCCGCGTATCAGCAAGGTGCCACCCACGACTACCGGTACTAACGTCGAGAGAAGTGAGTAGACTTCGGCTCTCCCTCTTGACTTGGGCATTGCGGTCGAAGTTGTATCGGCCGTCGCCATGTTCGAGCTGAGCAGGAACGTGAGGGCAAAAGCGGTAATCAAAACCTTGAACATGTCATCAATCCTTTCCTTTCTAGAACGACATCGTCAGCATTAACCCGGGGGCTTTGTGACTGGCAAAGTAAGTCGGAGTCATCCGCAGATCAGAGAAACCGTGACTGTGGTTGTACTTGTCTGCAGACCTACCGACGGTGGCAATGTCGTATACGGCGCTCGTGAGGAACAAAGCCCCGGCGCCCACGACAATAACAATACCTCCGGCCGCCGAACCGTCGGACTCCGAGGAGGAGCCAAGGTAGAAATTCGAGGATCCATAAATCCACAATCCACCCACAAACACCAGTGCCCCGGCCAGGCCACGGATGGCAGCTCCGCCCCAGAACCTGCCCATGCGACCGGCGTAGGCGTGCCCAGCGCCTGGACCGAAGAGGACCCCGGCGGAGCCTAACCCCAGCCCGAATAGTGTCATCCCACTGCTGTTGTCACTTGTTCCTTCCAATGCCATCAGGCCGCCAACAATAGCAGGCAAAGCGGTCATTCTAATGGAGTAGGTTAGAGCTGTTCCTCTTGATTTGGGCGCTGTGGTCGCTGTTGAATCTGCTGCCGCAACATTCAAGTTGAGCAGGAACGTGAGGGCAAAAGCGGTGATCAGAATCTTGCACATATCATTAATCCTTTCTCCATCAGAATGACAATGTTAGCATCACTCCGGGTGCTCTGTGACTGGCGAAGTAAGTCGGAGTCAATCGCAGATCAGAGAAACCGTGACTGTGGTTGTATTCATCAACCGATCTGCCGACCGTTGTCAAATCATAGATCGTACTCATCACAACCATCAAGCTTCCTGCCGCGATAAACAACTCCGAAGGAGGACCGCCAGTGTCAATAGAAGATGTCACTTCATTTCCCGTAAAATCGAGGGTAAATTCCATAGTGAGCACACCCCAGAGGAACAGCCCGCCACCGGCGGCGCGAATTGCGGCTCCCTGCAGAGCGCGACCCCACTGTTTGGCATAGGCATGCCCCGCGCCGGGACCAAATACCAGACCGGCCGAACCAGCACAAAGTCCGATGACAACGAAGTCGTCACTGCCCTCACCAGAGGAAGCCCATAGACAACCAACTCCGACGACCATCGGCACCAAAGTTGCGCCAACAGACCAAAGCTTGGCTTTCGACTTGGAGACGGGCATATAATACTGGTTCTTCTGCGCTGTCGCCGATTGAAGAGAAATCAAGCAGAGGCAGGCAGCGACGATGATGGATTTCAACAAGGTATACTCCAAATCCTCAGAAACTCATACTCACATTGAAACCTACTGCTCTGGTTGCGGCAAAGTACTGCGGCCGAACCCGTAGGTCAGAGAACCCGTGGCTGTGGTTGTATTTATCAACTGATCTACCGACGGTGGCGATATCGTAGATGGCACTGGTGAGACAGATGCTACCTCCTACCACCAAGGCTATCACGCCCTGCATGATCGCAACATCCAAAGATGAATTATCGGAGGCGGATGTGACCAACGCCGTCGTAAGCGAAGCTCCCACGCCTCGAATGATGACGCCACCCCAGAATCGTCCCATTTGTCCGGCGCAAGCATGCCCCGTGCCGGGGCCAAAAATTATGCCCGCTGATCCAATCGCCAATCCCGCCAACGTTTCAGTGTCATCGGTTTGACCACTGCCCAGGTCGGAACCGATTTGGGCATTTCCTTGCCCATGTAATATCAAGGCGCCACCCACTGCTACCGGCACGAGCGTCCAGACCAGCGAACGGGTTAGCGCGGTGCGCTTTGATTTGGGAGCCACGGTCGAGAGCGGCTTACCCGGCACCTGATCGTTTCCGCCCGCGACGCCTGAGAGTAACAAGAGAGCCGCCAACATCGGCGCCAGTATACGTTTCAGTAGCCATCCGGTCCGGCGCATTGTGAGCCGAGTATCACCAGCGATTCGACGCGCACGGTCATGCCACGGAGCACGTCTCCTGCAGAGTTCAATCAAGACTGCAGCGCCACCGAACAGAATCCACAAACAACAGGCCGACTTCAGAAACAGCACAATCCCGGATCTCAGTACCAAAGCGACCGTCGTCGGATCGACGACGTGGTATGATCTGAGCATGTTAAACTCAGTGTTACACATTTTCGTTCACCCTATCGTGACCTTCGATCTTCGTCGCCGTAGCGGCTTTTGTCTCGCCGGTGGCAAAGAAATAGCTGTCTTCGATCTGATCAGTACCACAGTAAAGCCGGTTGGCCTCGCGCATGCTGACGATCTGCACTTTGCCAAAGCCCGCGCTTTCCATGATCGTCTCCATGCGGTCGGGACGACTGGAGAAAGTCAACGGTTCGTTGATTGAATTGCACAGTTCAATCAACTGGCGATTGCCTTGGTAGTCGGTTTCGTCATCGGTCAGTTCCGGCGGTACAAAATCAAAGGTGATCCGGTTGTTCGGACCCAGTTCCGCCAGTCGGTTCAGCGTCTCGGCGATGATATTTTCGTTCAGGAAAAGCGTGACACCTTCCCAGATAAAGAGCGTGCGCTTGTGCCGAGCAAAGCCGGCCCCTAACAGTTTATCGGTAACCGAATCTTTGGAGAAGTCGGTGGCGACGTAGGTAACGTTACTCGGAAGCTTGCCGAGCAGACGCCGGGTCAGGGCTTTCTTGATCTGTTGGGTCGACTGTAGATCAAGTTCGAAGACTTGCGCCTGATGAAACTCCGGCATGCGGAAATAGCGACTGTCGTAACCGGCGCCGAGCAGGACGACCTGCTCGAAGCCTTCATTGAGGCAGGTGCGCGCATAGTCGTCCATATAGCGCGCCCGGAGTACAATGGCTTTGCGCACTGATGGATTGATGACTTGCATCATGCCAACCATCTTCATTCCTTCCTGACCGGCGTAATAGTGCGCCAGTGGATCGGCGATCACGCGCTGTTCTTGGGGCAGCGAGGACTCAAAAGCTTTTGCTCCCGCCGACCAACGTGCGAATAGGAAGCCGCATGGCTTCTCAATGGTTTTGCTGTATACTTGCTGCATGGTTCGTTCCTCTCTCTTAGTATTTTCTGTCAAAGACGGGTTTGAGCACGCCAACACCGAGCAGTAATGGATTCACGAACAACTGCACACTGATGGCGATGAGCATAATCCAGTAGATCACCGGCGGCGCTTGATCGAGCATCACGAAGACCGGGATGAAAAACAACGTCGTGAGATAGTTGATGATGCTCTTATAGCCCGGCTTCCAGTGCGTGGTCACCAGGCAGTTGATCGGGTATCTCACGGGTGAGATTGTCAGTAGAATCAGTGTCGCCGTGTAGAGCGTCGGACAGATCGGTGGCAGTTTCAGGAAGTAGAAGATAAACACTGAGAAGAAGATCGGCGGCGCACCAACCGAATAGCCCTTGTGCAGAAACGCTTCTTTGCGGGAGTATTTCCAAGAGGCAGCGGCGGCGGCGAAGGCCACCAGATAGGAACCGAAACCTTCGACAAAGAGGCCGGTCTTCCAGAAAAGCATCATCGGCACGAAGGTGAGGCCGACGAGATCGGTGATGATGTCGAGCACTTCGCCCGACGTACCGGGGAATTTCTCTTTGACCTTGAACTTGCGCGCCATGGTGCCGTCAAGTCGGTCTACTAAAAGAACCAGCAGACTAAAACGCGCCGCGGCGACATAGTTGCCGCTCAGTATCGACATCATCGCCGACGCGGCGAAACCCAACCCGATCAGAGTCAGGATGTGCGGCGCATAATAGAGATACTTCTTCATGTCGCTACTCCTTTCAGATTCCCAGCAATCGTCCCAGCCAGTAGGCCACCGGCGCGGCAACGATCAGACTATCAAAACGATCAAAG
>CAIVAP010000280.1 GCA_903903945.1 uncultured bacterium
ATGTCATTTTGGTGGATCATGTTGATCATCTGCGGTCAATGATCTGGGGTGTCGTAATCTACGACCGCACCAACCCATCGGTCACTCGCACTATTACCGCGGACAGCGGCGTAGTCGAATTTTCGCCGCAAGGAGAATCGGTAACCTTCCATCTCATGGATGGGCAGTTGCATGAGCAAGACCTCGGCAAACAAGGTTCCTACCGGCTTTCGGAATTTCGTTCCCAAACCTTCAAAGTGGAGAACCTGGATACGGAGTTGAGAGAAACGAAGCAAGAGTATCGCGGCGACCGCGAGATGTCCTCGGGGATGTTATTGGATCGAATCCACGGCTTCGAGAAAGAGTTTACGGACTACAAGCACTCTATCCTTCACGATAGCGATTCGCTATTCAATATGGTTCTCTCACAACCACAGAAGATCAGCGAACAGCAGGGGCGCACAAACGAGCAGTGGGAACGCATGGTCGTCGGGCAGACTTACATCGATTTCGTTTCGATCAGCCGGCTGATGAAGACGCGTCGATCGCAGCTTTATACCAGTGTCAAGTCGATCAGCAAATACCGGGTGGAGGTGCACAAGAAATACGCGCTACCGGCTGCTTGCCTGGCGTTCATCTTGATTGGCGCGCCATTGGGGGTAGTCAGTCGCAGAGGCAGCATGGCCATGTCGGTCGGCATCTCGATCGGACTATTCACCGTCTACTGGGCTTTCCTCATTGGCGGCGAGCAGTTGGCTGATCGTCTGATTGTGGCGCCGTGGGTCGCGATGTGGGCCGCGAATATACTGATGGTCGCGATTGGTCTATTGTTGCTTTACTGGGTCAAGAGCGAAAAGAGCTTTGTGGCCGCGCTGCGGTCGGTGTTTTGGCGGAGCGAAAACGCGTGAACATTATAGACCGGTACCTACTCAAGAGATTCTTCCTAACCTTTTTTGTTTCGATTCTCTGCTTCGTCCTGATCTTTGATCTGGTCAATTTGGTCGAGCGGATTGGCAATCTACTTGAATCGGGTGCAACATTCGCCGACGTGTTCATGTACTATCTCTATTTCACACCCTTCATTATCGTACTCACCTGCCCGATTGCTACGCTCTTGGCATCGATATTTTCGATCGGCCTGATGGCCAAGAGCAACGAATTGCTGGCGATGAAGGCGGCGGGCGTTTCGCTTTATCGCATTGTGGCGACCCTGGTTGCCGGAGGCATCCTGATCGCAATCGGGCTGTGGATGTTTGGTGAGATGATTCTGCCGGAAGCCAATAGTCGCAAGAACATCATCGAGGCAGAGAAGTTCCAAAGACGCAGCAGTGAGAGCGCGACCGTCTATCGCAACCAGATGTTTCAGGGGTTGCGCGGACGCGTATTCCAATTCACGAATTATGTCTCCAAATCGGCAACCGGCGAAGATGTTGTGATTCAAACTTTCGAAGGCAATAAGCTTAAACAGTTGATCACCGCCAATCGTTTCGTATGGCAGGACACAATCTGGGTCGGCAGCGAAGTACAGGTCAGAGATTTTGGGGATTTTGAGTCCGACCCGGAACCGATCAAAAACACCAAATATCCTACTCTACCTTTCCCCGACTTCCGTGAAAAGCCGACCTATTTTGAAGACTGGTTTAGCCGTCAGGATCCCTTGTCGATGGACTACTTCAAACTGAAGAAGTTCATCCAGGTCAGTCGTGCGCTCGGCAAGGACGTAACCACACAACTTGTTGATCTGGAAAACAAAGTCGCCTTCCCATTTATTAATGTCATCATCATTCTAATAGGTGTTTCATTGGCGTCCAATCCCCGACGCAGTGGATTGGGGATCAGCTTCGCCGTTTCGATGGCGGTATCGTTTGCTTTCTATACCTGCGTCAAAATCGCGATCGAATTCGGACATGAGGGAGCAATCTCGCCGCTGCTCGCCGCGTGGGGTACGAACGCAGTATTCCTTCTATTCGGGCTGATACTGCTGTTCAAAACACCCAAATGAGCACTCTGCGAACGAGGGCCATGGTCAATCCATGCGCATCCGGAGTTGAAGCGCCTTCCTTGACCTATGTTGGGTCTGTTGAAAAAGCCCAAATCGTGTCATTGCGAGGAGTGCGAAGAGGTGATGCAGGGTGTGGAGCACGACGAAGCAATCTCGATTTACGCTTCCCTGATGCAGGCGCGCAGATTGCTTCGTCGTCATCGCCCCTCCCATCTCTCACACGCCCTGGCTCCTCGCAATGACGATTCCGAGGTTTTTCAACAGTCCTATGCTACTACTTGCGATGTCATCGCCGGTGTCTTGGTTGAGTCGTACGTA
Organism: uncultured bacterium; assembly: GCA_903903945.1. Classification (GTDB taxonomy): domain Bacteria; phylum Zixibacteria; class MSB-5A5; order CAIYYT01; family CAIYYT01; genus CAIYYT01. Next base: position 2,300 of record CAIVAP010000280.1, read on the forward strand.
AATACCCCCCCACCGCAAGGAACCATCTGCCCGGTCGTTTTGTCCTTATGCACCAGCCAACCACCGGTGTTGCAGAGTGTCAAGGGTTGTCCGCACGTAGACTCCGTCCAAGGAGCATTGTCGAGGCCCCACGGTATTGGCTCATGCGTATGGCCAAAGATGACATAGCGCGGATTCGAAACCGCCAGTTGGGTCTGCTGATTCATGTATTCGATCTCGAGTAGGGTGGCGTCGAAAAAGCGCCGGAAACGATCAAGCGTGTCTTTGGTGTGAACAAAATCTTCGCTGTAGCGCGTCGCTTTCACTTTCTCCAGTTGTGTGACGACCCATTTCTTGCCATAGTTGCAAGCTGCATCGCGAGCAAATTCCTCCAGATCAAGCAACGAGCGCGCCGGTGTTATCCGGTCAATCTCATCATCGAGTTTGTCCAGATACCGTTTGACTCTGGCGAGATTCTGTTCTTTCACTTCCTGCACCAACGGCTGGACCACTCCGGTAAGCGGACCTGCTTGGCCAATACCTGAGCAGGCAAGTTGATTGAGCGGAAAGTTGATTGCGACCATCTCAGCAAGATCAAGAACATCACCGATACGGAGATCAGCGCCCGCAATTTTCAGCGCCCACTCACTAAGCATAGACCAGTATGGTTCCAGGTAATGCCCATGAGTCAACAGGACAGTGTAGTCGTCAGTTAGCAAATAGACATTGGGATAGGCGAATGCGAATCCGGTTTCGGTGCCGGTGCCGTCTTCGTTTCTGGTGATCTTGTCAAGAAACAAGCCGCCATATCCCCACGACGAGTCGGGATTGCGATTTACACCGAACAGCGTAAATGCTTCGCCGCTGTGGTTGCTGCGACAGTCAAGAATACCCGGTACCGAATAGCGGAACCCACGCGGTGGTCGACCCTCGTTGATCCGGCGGATGACGTTGACATCGTGCTCGTAGAAGTGCCACATGTCAAAATCGTGGTTGCCGGAAACGTAGATGATCTGTTTGGCGATCTTGTCGCGCTGCAACTGCTGGAAGAAGACTTTGGCGACGGCATAGGTCTCCTCATAACTGGCGATCGAGAAGTCGAAGATGTCGCCAAGCAGAATGAGGAAATCATTGTTTTGCCCGGCGGCTGCACGGAAGTCATCGTACTTCGGGCCGATTGTCGGGTTCTGCTTGGAGTCTGGCGGATCGAAACACGCCAGTTGGCACATTGGATCACCGAAATGCACGTCGGAAATGACAGAAATACGCATAGTTGGAGCTATTCCCTTGTCTATATACTGCCGCGCTAAGAACGTATACTCCTGGCGGCATATTCAGACTGTTGAAAAAGCCCAGACCGTGTCATTGCGAGGAGTGCGGAGAGGTGATGCAGGGTGTGGAGCACGACGAAGCAATCTCGATTTGCGCTCTTCCGATGCAGGAGCGCAGATTGCTTCGTCGTCATTGCCCCTCCCCTCTCTCACCCTCCCTGACTCCTCGCAATAACAATTCCGAGGTCTTTCAACAGTCCGATATTGAGAGGAGGCGCCCTGGCCAAATTCACCTTGTCGGCAGACGTTTATAGTCTATATTTGTGCTTATGCTCGCGCTCTTCAGCAAAACGGCCAAACCAACTCCGGAAGCGGATGCAAAACTAGCGCAACTCTATGTCAGCGGCGAAAAAGCGACCTACAAGCAAGTCGACCGTTGGATCAGTCAAGTGACGAATCTGTCGGTCTGGCACTTTGTTGAAGATGTTGAGGATATCAATTCGATCGTGCATCTGAAGCTCTTTTCGAGCCTGAGAAGCCAGCGTTTTCGGGGTGAATCGACGTTTCGAACTTATGTCCAGCGGATGGCGCGCTATACTTGCATCGATCAAGTGCGGAGCCAGCGGGTGGCACGCCAAGTCGATCCGGAGGATCTGCCGACGCCGTCGGGAAGCGAACGCCCTGATCTCGCGCATGAGGCCAAGGAAGAGCGACAGATTTTCCTCAAGATTTTTCGTGCAATTGGGCCGGAATGCCAGAAAATCTGGCGGATGATCTTTGCTGACTCCTTGAACTACAAAGAGATAGGCGATAAGCTACACCTGCCTGAGGGAACGGTGAAGCGTAAGGTGCACGAGTGCAAGCAGATGGCAATAGAGCTCAAAGAAAAGCTGATTTAGCTGAACCGATGGAATCTTCAAGCGACAGTAAGATCGAAAGGAGACCTCTGCTATGAGCGTCAATAAGGACATTATCGATCTGATCCCGCTGCTCGCACAGGGGAAACTTCGCGAGGCGGAGAAAAACATCGTTCTGGAGCAGATTCAGAAATCGCCGGAGTTGCAGAAAGAGTACGATTTTTGGCAGGGTATCCATGCCATCCGCCGCCAACTGCCACGCTATGATTTTTCCGCACATATATTGCCCGAGGTTCTCGACCGTTTCGTGCAGAATAAGATAAATCAGTTGTCGAATGAGTACTCTGAGATAACTGCTCACTTGCAGCAGTGCTTGTCATGCAGCGAAGATGTCGAATTGCTGCGACATACCGTGAAACTGATCCCGGAGGAACAGATGAGTGCATCTTCGAATGAGCAAAATGCCTGGCTACACTCGATTTTCGGGCTGCGACTGCCGACAGTCAGGGCGTTGGCGCCGGTCTTCTCATTCCTGGTCGTTGTGATGGCACTGTTTGTGATCTTCCAGCGCACCGGCGAACAGGGGGATATCGCGACGATTCTCTTGAAACCACAGTTCGAGAAACGCAGCATCACCGACGTCGCCCATGTGCCGGAAATGCAGGTATTTCTCAAACAAAATACCGGCAAGGTGATTTTCGCATTTCCGACGGACCGTATTGATGTTCAAGAATACCACTATGCCATCAGTCTCACTCCCAGAGCTGGCTCACCTGTGGAACTAAACAGCGTGAATATCCAATGCCAGAAGACCCAGTTGACAAACCAATGTGAGCTGACGGTCACCGACAACAATATCCTCAAGCAACTCAAGCAAGGTGGTAGTTTCGCCCTGTCGATCAAAGAGCAGTTCCCGGCTGGTGTGCAACTCGAACCGGCGGAGTACGAGTACTATTTCAAGGTGTTGGTGAAGTAAGCCGAGCGTCACGGGGCAGACAGATTTCGCGTCCTCATCGTGCCTCTCTCTTCCACCAAATCAGGAAAGTGGGGACACATGGCGCGATCAGCACCATATGTTACGAGGATAAACAGAGGGGCACAATGCTCGTTCTACCCGGAACTCGAGAAGCCAATTTCGGTAGGATTATCCCCTTTCGTTCCAAAACTTCCGCAAAATCGCCAGGTTCTTTTTGTCGGCTTCGTACTCTTCCCCGTCTTTTGGCGTTTCGAGCAGCTTGGGGATGCTGTCCAAGCGCGTATCCTGCATGATAAACTTAAAGGCGTCCTTACCGATCTCCCCTTGGCCGATATGCGTGTGACGGTCAACGCGTGAACCAAGACCTTTGATCGAATCATTCAAGTGGATCACCTTCAGATATTTCAGCCCGATGACCTTCTTGAAGGTCGCAATCGTTGCCTCGTAGGCATCCTTGGTGCGGATGTCATAACCGGCCGCGAAAATGTGGCAGGTGTCGAGACAGACGCTTATGCGGTTCCTGTCTTCAACACCATCAATCATAGTGGCAATTTGCTCGAACTTGAATCCCAGATGCGCCCCCTGTCCGGCCGTACACTCCAACGCGACTCTGGTTTTGGCATCCGGGGTCTTGTCGATGCAGTGATTGAGCGAATCGATGATCTTCTTCATGCCATATTCCACGCCCTGATCCAGTGGCGAACCCGGGTGCAGAACGAGGTCGGTAATTTTGAGTTTGTCGGCGCGCTCAATCTCGTCGATAAGTCCGGCAAGCGATTTTTGGTAGACATCCTCGTTTGGCGAGCCGAGGTTAATCAGGTATGCCGTATGCGCCACAACGGGGGCAATGCCGGATTCCTTCTGCGCGGTCAGGAACTTCGCGACTTCATCATCGGTCAGCGGTTTGGCTCGCCACTGGTTGTTGTTCTTGGTGAAGATTTGTATTGAAGTGCAACCTGTGTTCACGCCATGCTCGATGGCGTTGAAAACACCGCCGGAGATCGACATGTGCGCGCCGAGGAGGAGCTTCTTTTCTTGTTTTGCCATTCAAACACTCACAAATGGGTGTGTCGCAATCGCACCGGTCTTGACCTACTTTTTCGGCGCCGGGTCTTTCAAGTCTTCTTTGATGCCGGCAAGGCGCTTGGCGATTTCGACTGACTTTTCTAACTCGGACGACAACCGAATAAACATCTTCGCGCCGTCCGGCGATCCGCCGCCATGCATACATCCGGGAACACCGGCGCCTACTGTCGACCATTCGACCAGTCGCGCTGCTCGCGCGCGTGTCTCTGCCGAAACTGCCGCTTTCATATACTTCTGAATCAGATGCCCGTACTTTTCGTCGTTGAAATCGACATACGATGGCATACAGCCGGTTTCGGCAATACCGCCGGCAATATCCTGTGCGATGATCGAGGTTTCATAAGGCAGCTTTGCCACATGTACCTTGTTGACATTCGACAGCAACATGTCGGGCATCCAGACACCGGAAGGATGCTGTTTGCCCATCACGGCAGCCGCGATGCCGACACCGTAAGTCGTTTCATTGTTGATTACCATCTGTGTCAGGCGGTCGGCAAACACTTTCGACGACAGCCCATTGGCACGCGCCGTAAGTACCGCCGCACCAAGTTTGATATCCCCCTGTCCGGCTACGCAACCGCCGATAGCAGCGCGATACGGCAGGATAAAATTGATAACCGCTTCGCCGGTGAAGGCATACTCGCCCGCCATGAACACTCGTTCGTTTGGGATGAAGACGTCCTCAAAGAATAGATATGCCTGTGTGATACCACCATTCTTGACCGGGGAATCGAACGATTCCGGTTCTTCCATTTCACGGGTATCATTGGGATGACGCGCTTCGACGATCGTCAGGCCTTCGATGTCACGGGGAATTACACAGGAAAGCGACCAGTCGGCATCTTCTTCTTTGTAGGCACTACCCGGCAGGATGAATATCTCATTGGCCGCGGCAACACCGCAAATCATGACCTTGGCGCCGCGCACAACGATGCCGTTCTTGCGCCGCTCGACGATATGCAGATTCATATCGGGGTCGACTTGCTGCGATGGTTTCTTGGTACGATCGCCTTTGGGGTCGGTCAACGCTCCGGCGATCGTGATATCACGTGCTTGCGCACCGATGAGCCATTTCTTGATGCGCTCGTGATAATCGGTACCCATCTTCTGATCGATATCGTACGTCGTCGCCCAAAGTGAATTAATCGCAGCCCAACCGGCACAACGTCCACCGGTGCAAGTGCCGGTCTTGTGGAACATCAGGCGCTTCATCTTGGAGTTGGCAATCTGCTCTTCCGCCGAGGTGATGATCGACAAGTATCGAGAAATCGGATCGCCGGTCAAATGCGACGTGGTCGTAACCATTTCTTTCGTCTCAGGGTCGAGCTGCGCACCGTAAATCTGCGCATGTCCTTCAACCGTCCAGCGCGTGGCTGGATGAGTTGTGACATCGTCAATCACCTTGCCGAATTTGTGTATATTCGGACGCATCGCTCTTAGGCTCTGCTTGTATTCATCAGCCGTTTTCAGCGCCATAAAGTCCTCCTTGAGATGGCGATAATCATAATGCGGCAATATACTGAGAAGCGCGATGCCCGACATGGCTTTTTTGGGTATAAGTGGCCAATTTGACTCGGCAGGGCAACGAAACGTAACTGCGTCAATTCGCTTGCCAAGTGGGCGCGCGGGGTTTAACTTATTGTGATATGTGTCGGATGCGGATCACCTTCTGGAGACAGACAGTATGAAATTGGAGCAGATACAAAAGCTGGCGAAGGACAAGGGGGCTGAGTTCCTTGATCTGAAATTCTGTGATCTGGTTGGAAGCTGGCGCCATATCACTTTGCCGATCAGTTCGCTGGAACAGAAACTTTTCGAGTCCGGTGTCGGGGTCGATGGTTCCTCGCTCTCCGGTTTCGCCTCGATCAAGCGGGGTGATATGATCTTGATTCCCGATCCAACAACGGCGTTTATTGATCCGTTTTTTGAGAGGCCAACAGTTTCGTTACTTGGCAATATCTGGGATGTCGACGAAACTGCCGAACCGTTTGATCGCGATCCACGAAGGGTGGCGGCGGCGGCTGAAAAATATGTCAGCCGCGTCGTCAACGGCGCCGCTCCGATCTTTGGCCCTGAATTCGAGTATTATCTATTCGATCGCGTCAGTTACGACCAGCAACCACAAAGCGCATATTATCAGATC
>CAIVAP010000281.1 GCA_903903945.1 uncultured bacterium
ACTTCGGCATTTTAATTCCATTATGACATGAGGGTCATACACTGCTCGAGAGAGACGTTGCCGGAGAAATCTGAAGCGCCCGCTGGGTGGGTTACACGTTGGCCCGGTTCTCTGAATTGTAACACACCCAGCGGGTGGGAATTGTGATTGCATCAGCTCACTTTGGCATTTTAATTCCATTATGACATGAGGGTCATCCACTGCTTGAGAGAGACGTTGCCGGAGAAATCTGAAGCGCCCGCTGGGTGGGTTACCCGCCGATGAAGCTTAGACATTATGATCACGACGGTCGCGCCAGATTCGTGACTTTCTGCACACACCAAGATGTTCCCATCCTGACCAATACCCCTTTCAGGTCCGCTGTGGTCGAATCGATCTTGAGTGTCTGCAGAGACGGTAGGCTCCGCCTCCTCGGCTATGTGGTCATGCCTGAACACGTGCATCTGATTGTCGTTCCCCCCGAGGATGGCGAGCTTGGCCCAGCCATTGGTGAAATAAAGCGGCAGTCCGCCCTACTGATCCATGATCTGCTGCAGAGACAGGCAAGTCCTCTGTTATCCCGACTTTCTGTCCTCAGAAATGGCGTTCCAAAATTCGCGCTGTGGAAGCGGAGATGCTTTGATCACAACTGCCGTAGCGAGCGGGAAGTGTGGGAAAAGGTTAACTACTGCCACAACAACCCTGTGAAGAGAGGATTGGTAAAACAGGCTGAAGGATGGAAGTGGTCGAGCTATCAATACTATGCCGATTCCTCAAACACGCTGCTTGAGATCGACGCTGCCGGAGAATTCTGAAGCCCACCCGCTGGGTGGGTTACAAACATGGCATTCCTGCCTGATCGGACCTTCCTCGCACCATCGGACAGGCAAGAATGCCTATCCTACCAACTTTGTCTTTGGATACGCGGGTGCGCAGTCATGAGGGAAGCTGGCCGAATGCGAACTTATAAAAGGCAACCTTTGCTTCGGACCACCAATCGGGCTCTGGGTGAAAAGGATCGAATAAATAGTCCGGTAGGTCGAAACCCCCAATGGTATAATGCCGTCTTTGTCGACACTCATCTCCGGGGTTTCGACATCTTCCTCCCATCGGTCGCAGCTCCGAGTTCCTCTCTTGCAACAGATACGACTCTGATACGATCTCCGAAGCGCAACAACATAAGCGACAAAATCGCCCTGCTTTTCTCTTGACTGGAGCTATCCAGTTCATATATTCGTCCTGTCTTCATGACCGACTCTCGTAGAGAGCGTCTCGATTGTACCAACATTCTGTCCCAACAAAAGGACGATTCTGCCGATAAGACATGTATCTGCAACTTGGAAGGAGCAACAACATGAGAAGCAAGCTGTCGTCAGGTTCAGCACTGATGATTTTGATCGGGCTGTGGGTCCCCGTGGTTCTCGGGGCAGTCCCCGGTACAATCAGTTATCAGGGGCGCCTCACGAATTCTGTCGGTACACCGATCACCAGCGCAGCCAATCTAATATTCACTATTTGCGCCGATTCGCTCTGCACACAACAACTCTGGACGGAGACTCAGAACGCGGTCATGATCAGCAACGGTCTCTTCGACGTTCGACTCGGAGCCATCAATCCGATACCATCGAGTGTATTCGATGGATCGTTGCGGTGGCTTGCAATAACGGTTGAAGGACAAGCGAGAAGCAGACGATTTCCGCTGCAAACTGTACCCTATGCTTTCCGCTCGCTCAACTCGGACACGGCGACATACGCCAAAAACGGTGCGTCGACTGACTGTGGGGGATGCGATGACCGGTTCGTGAATACGAATGGACCGGACAGCGTGACGGTGACGCAGGGTACTGCCTTCCTGGCCAGGTCCACTTCGTCAGCAAATTCGACTACCTGCGGTGTGCGAGGTTATGCTAGTAATTCTGCGGGAGCCCTGACTTACGGCGGCTACTTCTCATCCGCTGGAGGTTCATCGGGAAAACGTTGCGGCGCTTATGGAACAAGTACTGGCATGACCTCTGATACCCTATTTGGCATGCGGGGCTATGCGGACAACATTGACGGCGAAGCCATTGGAGGCGAGTTTTCAACCGGTGCTAACGGAGACGGAAGGCACTACGGAGTCAAGGCGAGCGCCAGTTCGGGCAACAATCAAGCCACTTGCGGCATCGACGCCAGCGTCACCAATAGTTGGGGTGGTCCCGCGTACGCCGGCAGGTTCGAAGTGGCGGGCGACGGCACGGGCAACCATTATGGGACTTATGCTGCGGCAACGGGTTCGTCGGATAGATCTGCATTCGGCACATTCAGTGATGTTACCAACACCTCGACTGGCGATGCCTATGGCGGGTTCTTCAGAACCGGCGAGTACGGCACCGGAAATCACTATGCGATCAGCGGAAACGCGTATGCTGCTTCTTCGTCCGCGGCTTACGGCGCCTTCGCAACCGCAATAAACACCGGTTCTGGTGAAGTCTATGGCGGCAACTTCGAGGCCAAGACCGATGGCACGGGAGATCACTACGGTATCTACACTGTCGCTAACGGATCATCCGTCGCAACCGCATACGGCATCCGAGGCGAAGCAAACAACACCGCCAACGGCAATGTCCTGGGCGGGTCTTTTTTCGCAGGCACCCAGGGCACGGGCAACCACTACGGAGTGACCGGAGACGCCGCAAGCAGCTCCTCGTCACCGGCTTACGGAATCTCCGCATACGGCGGCAACTCCTCTACCGGAATTGCCTGTGGCGGCAAGTTCAATACTGCATCAACTGGGACCGGGAACCACTACGGAGTGTACTCACAGGCCACCGGCTCAGCTGACCCAGCCACTTTTGGCGTCTGGACCGATGCAACCAACACCTCGACTGGCGATGTCTACGGCGGCTTTTTCAAGGCAAATAGCTCCGGAACTGGTGTTCATGTGGCCGTCAGCGGTAACGCTTATGGTTCCTCGTCGTCAGTGGTGTACGGCTCCTTCGGATCTGCTCAAAACACGTCATCAGGTCCTGCGTACGGCGGGTACTTCCAGAGCACTTCATCCGGGACAGGAACGCACTACGGAGTCTTTGGGAAGGCTACTGGTGCCGCTTCTTTCACCACTTACGGCGCGGCAGGCATTGCGACCAATACCTCAAGCGGCAACGCTTACGGCGGCTATTTCGCCGCGGTAGACGATGGAACAGGTTGGAGAATTGGTGTCTATGGTGACGCTCCGGGTACTGGGAATGTGGCCGCCGGCTATTTTGATGGCCCGGTCATTGTTACCGGAGGTCTGTCTGTCACGGGATTGAAGAGCGCGGTCGTCGAGATCAACACGGGTGAGCATCGCGCCGTCTATTGCCAGGAGTCTCCGGAGAACTGGTTTGAGGATTTTGGCGAAGGACAACTGGTGAATGGCACGGCTCACGTTGACCTCGACGCAACATACCTGCAGACAGTCACTATCAGCGCCGCCAATCCAATGAAGGTTTTTGTGCAACTTGAAGGCGACTGCAAGGGCGTCTATGTCTCCAAGAGTACAACTGGCTTTGATGTCAAGGAACTGCAGAGTGGAAACAGCAATGTGCCTTTCTCCTATCGTGTAGTGGCGAAACGCAAGGGGTACGAGAATGTCAGATTGGAGGCCGTCAATGCTCCCACTGCCGAAGAACGGGCTGCAATGAGAAATCACTCGCAGCTTGACGCACCCGCGGCTGCACCCGAGGAGCCAACGCAGGAGCAATAGAAGAGCCCATTCTAACCAACAGGGTTCCGTAAACTCACCGAGCAAATCATCTCTCGCCGGGCGTGGTATCCATGCCCGGTGCTTGTATCTACCAATTGTCCTATCTGATGTCATAGTCACATTTCCTCCAAATGCGATGCAACTTCCTGCTGCTGACACGTACAAATCTGGTAAGACTCAAGAATGAGGAAAGGATTTATCATGACTCAGATTACTGCCCCCTTCGTCAAAGAGCTTGAACGTGAAGCTAATACCACTCGTCGCTTGCTTGAGCGCGTACCCGAGGGCAAATTCGAATGGCAACCACATCCCAAATCGATGTCCCTCGGCCGGCTGGCGTCTCATGTCGCCGAGACTCCGGGCGTTTTTGCACGGATGCTCACTCCGGACGGCATCGACTTCGCGGGATTCAAGTACGTTCCACCGGAGGCCAAGACCAACGCCGACATTCTCGCACTGCATGACAAAAGTATCGAGTCAGCCAAGCAGTTTCTCACCGGATTGAGTGATGAAAAGGCACAGGCGAACTGGAAATTCTCTCGCGACGGTAAGGAGATAATGTCTGCTCCCAGAATCGCCTGGGTGCGGTCGTTAATGCTTAGTCACTGGATTCACCACCGCGGCCAACTGTCAGTCTATCTGCGTATGCTTGACGTGTCGATCCCATCGATTTATGGTCCCAGTGCCGATGAGAACCCGTTCGCGACCTAAGCGTTAGCATCGAGATACCGAAGCGACGGAAGCCCCCCAATGGCTGGTATTAGAATTAGTGAAATTTTTCACAAAAGCACAGCCTACGCGCTGCAAGTACTTGCCCTGGCTTGCCGGCATGGATATATTATGTGACTGTGCGTCGGGAGTGGGCGCTTCTGACTGATTATTGGTGGAGCCAACAAATCGGAGTGAGTGAATGACACATATCGGCAGCTACGAAGACAGACGAAAGAACTTCACTTGGGCAATATCCGAGCGGGAACTGGAATACAAGGACGAGAACGTCATTAACATCGGTGAGTATTGCAGCGACCGCATCTGTCGGATGGGCAAAAAGGATAAGCTCGCGTTGATCTGGGAGAATCATACCGGCGAAGAACGCAGGTATACCTTCGATGACATGCGGGTTCTGACCAATACGATTGCCGCTTATCTCCAGAAGCTCGGGCTGAAGCCGGGCGACCGGATCTGCTTGTTTATGGACAAGGTCCCGGAGTTGTACTTCGGTTTCCTCGGCATTCTCAAGATGGGGGGCATTGCTCAGCCCTTGTTCTCAGCCTTCGGTTCCGAATCGCTGGTCACGCGGCTGGCGGATGCCCAGACAGCGGCGATATTTACGCAACGGAAGCATCTGGCGAAAGTTAGAAACATTCTGGCGGAGATGCCTTCTCTGAAACACGTGATCGTCGTCGATGATGACGGCAGCAGGCCGCTGCGCGAAGGGGAACTTGCCTTCCACATGGACAAAGAGGAGCGCGTCGAGCATTTTGATATCTATCCGTCGAAGGCCGAAACTCCGTCGGTACTGCACTACACTTCGGGTACAACCGGCAAACCCAAGGGGGCGCAGCATGTGCACTACTCGCTGATTTCGCAGTATATCACGGCCAAGTATGTGCTGGACCTCAAGGATAACGACATCTATTGGTGCACAGCCGATCCGGGCTGGGTGACCGGAACGTCATATGGCATCATCGGCGCCTGGGCAAACGGAGCCACGCAGTGCGTGCTGGATTCGGGGTTTGAAGCGAGCGCCTGGTATCGATTTATTGAGAAGCACAAGATAACGGTCTGGTATTCGGCGCCGACGGCGATTCGTTCCCTTATGAAGGAAGGCGAAGAACCGATCAAGAAATGCAACCTGTCATCCCTGCGTCATCTCGCCTCGGTCGGTGAGCCTCTAAATGCGGAAGCTGTGATCTGGTCGGAAAAAGTTTTCGGCCTGCCGTTTCTTGACACCTACTGGCAGACCGAGACCGGCAGCATGGTGATCTCGAACTACCCCGGCATGAAAATCAAACCGGGTTCGATGGGCAAACCATTCCCCGGTATCACCGCGACTGTCGTCGATCTCAAGACGTTCGAACCGATCACCAAAGCCGGAATTGTCGGCCTGATTGCGATTAAACCCGGATGGCCATCGATGTTCCGTACCTATTGGAATAACGTCGAGACATATAGATCGAAATTCAAGAACGGTTGGTATATTTCCGGCGACCGCGCCAGTATCGACGAAGAAGGATATTTCTGGTTCGTCGGGCGTGATGATGACGTAATCAATACGGCGGGGCACCTGGTCGGGCCGTTTGAGATAGAATCGGCGCTGCTGGAACATCCTGCAGTCGCAGAGTCGGCGGTAGTCGGTAAACCCGATCCGGTCAACATGGAAGTGGTGAAGGCGTTTATCGCACTAAAGCCGGGTTATGAAGCATCCAAGGATCTTGATCTGGATATTATGAATTTCGTCCGCAAGAAACTCTCAGCGTTGGCGATGCCGCAAGAAATCGAGTTCGTGCGCTCGTTACCCAAGACGCGATCAGGCAAAATCATGCGCCGCGTGCTGCGCGCCAAGGAATGGGGCGAGGAAATTGGCGATACATCAACTCTGGAAAATGATTAGTATTTGATATATGTGGCTTCCCGTGTTCGTGGCAATGACAAGAAGGAGCAGTAAATGCCGGAGATGAAAGACATAATCCTGAATTACATCAAGAAGGAGTACGTCGAGGAAGGCGATGACATCGAGGTGACCTACACGACACCGTTGATTTCGGGGGGAATCGTCGATTCGTTCTCGATGGTGTCGCTCAAACGGTTCCTCGAAAATAAGTACAACATCCAGATTCCCGATGCCAAAGCCACACCGAAGGCCTTTGACTCGGTGAACAACATCATCGAACTGTTGAAGGAGTTCAACGTAAAATAGGCAAACTATGGCATTTCAAGAAAACGTTCGCGAGATATTCAAGCAGGAACTCAATGCAATGCGTTCCGGCGGAATCTTCAAAGAGGAGCGGATTATCTGTGCGCCTCAGGGTTCCGACATTGAGGTCGAATTCCCAATGGGAGCGGCCAGGAAAAAAGTCATCAATATGTGCGCCAACAACTACCTCGGACTGTCATCACATCCCGATGTCGTCGAGGCGGCGCGCAAAGGCCTTGACCGGCGTGGCTATGGTATGTCATCCGTCCGCTTTATCTGTGGCACACAGGACATCCACAAGGAGTTGGAAAAGAAGCTGACCGAGTTTCTCGGCACCGAAGACACAATACTATTCCCGTCCTGCATGGATGCCAACGCCGGTGTCTTTGAGGCGGTGCTTACCGATCAGGATGTAATGATCGCCGACCGGCTGGTGCATGCGTCAATCGTCGACGGCATGCGGCTCTGCAAGGCGCAACAGGACACCTACAAACACTCCGACATGGGGCACCTGGAAGAGAAGCTGCAACTTCATCAGAGCGCGCGGCTGAGACTGATCATCACCGATGGGGCATTTTCCATGGACGGTGATCTGGCGAAACTTGACAAGATCGTGGAGTTGGCGGAGAAGTATAATGCGATGGTATTTCTCGATGACTCACACGCCAGCGGCTTTATTGGCAAGACGGGCAGAGGCACGCAGGAACACTGCGGCGTGATGGGTAAGATCGACATTATCACGACCACGCTGGGTAAGGCGCTTGGTGGCGCTTCGGGTGGTTGCGTATCCGGTCGCCGGGAAATTGTCGAGATGTGCCGACAGAAAGCCAGACCGTATCTTTTTTCGAATACGATTCCTCCGGTCGTTGTTTGCGGCGCCATCAGAGTGTTAGAACTTGTCAGCGCCACGACCGAGAGACGCGACAAGTTGGAACGCAATACCGCGTTCTGGCGCAAGGGGCTGACCGAAGCCGGACTGATTATCAAGGAAGGCGAAACGCCGATTGTACCGGTAATGTTGTTCAACGCCAAGCTGTCACAGGACGTCGCGAAGGATCTTTACGAAGAGGGCATCTACGCCGTCGGATTCTTTTTCCCGGTAGTCCCCAAAGGTCAAGCGCGCATCCGCACACAGCTTTCGGCAGCGCACGAAAAACATCATCTCGAAAAAGCGCTGGCGGCCTTCACCAAAGTCGGCAAGAAGTACGGCATCCTGCACAAGACCAAGCAGGAAGTTATTGACATGTATGGGATGTAATCCCTCAGGCCTAATAAATAGTCTACTTGCGAAAGGGCGACTCAGCGAGTCGCCCTCTGTTTCTTATGATCCTCCTACTCGCTTATGCAGCACGCTTTCTGAAGCGAGACAACAACGCCATGAGTAACAAGATACCGATCAGCGACGCAATGATAGAAGGACCAGTCGGTTTGTCCAGCCCCACGGAGATGATGAGCCCGATCAATGAAGCTGGCAGCGCCAGCGCCCAACCGAGCGCCAAGCGCCAGCCCCTCGACTGAGTAACGAGAAGCGCACTGACTGGTGGGATCACCAATAATGCAAATACCAGCAGCACACCGGCGACATGCACGGAAGATGTGACCACCATGCCGAAGCTGGCATAGAACAGAAAGTCCCACCAGGTCACATGATAACCCTCGACTATAGCGCGGGCGCGATTTTCAGAGATCAGGAAGAACTGCTTGCGGAAAACGAAATGAAACGCGCCAACACCGGAATAGAGCAGAGCAATCACGAGCAATTCAGTCGGACTGCACGTAAGTAGTGAACCGGCCAGCATGTGCTCCAACTCGTGCATGCCCTCAGGCAGACCCGAGAGAAAAATCACGGCCAAAGCAGAGAACCCGGCATAGATG
>CAIVAP010000282.1 GCA_903903945.1 uncultured bacterium
ATGCAAAACCTAAGAAACAGACTGAATCGAGCACTGAAAAATGAATCAAAAGAATCTTCTACTGTTGACTACCTAGGTTGTCCGACAGAAATGCTAAGGAGACATCTAGAGTTAGGATTTCAAGAAGGTATGTCTTGGGAAAATTATGGTTTTGGCTATAATAAGTGGGGTGTTGACCATATCGTCCCCTGTTCTCGTTTCGATCATTCAAGCGAAGAACAAATCAAGAAGTGTTGGCATTATACCAATCTTCAACCAATGTGGCATATAGAAAACATAAAAAAAGGCAATAAAATACTGCCGTTATCTAATGTAAGGAGCTTATAATGAGCATCAAACTGAGTTTCAACGGCTCAACCATCCTTCGTGGTGGGGCATTCTCAAAGACGTCCGTGGCCATTATCGGTGGTTTTCCGCTATCCGACACTGGCGTAGTTGCCATCCTTGGCGAAGCAGTCCAGGGTGCCCCAGGATCAGTTGACGGACCGACCGAGTTTACCTGCGATCAGGTCAGTGAGCTAATCGCAAAATATGTCAGCGGCCCGATTGTTGATGCCGCCCGCCTCTTGGTGCAGCCCAGCAAAGATAGCCGGATTCAGAACGGAGCTCAGAAGATCCACGTATGGAAGACGAACGCGTCGACCGTTGCCACTCTTGATGTCGTTAATCAGGACGATGCCCCGGCAAGCATTCTGTCCTTTACATCAAAGAATTACGGTCTTCCCGAGAATCAGACGAACATGTACATCGCTGAAGGCGTAGCTTCTTCGGACACAGCTCCGGTACTTCTGAGTGGAGCGATTTCATTTCCGGTACTTGCCGTCAACGCTAAGGCCCTGATCGTTACCGTCAATGGCGTGGCCTATACCGGAACGATTACGTCGGCCCCTGGTTCTGCTTCTTTGACGCAGGCTCAGTGGATCACAATTTTGAATAGTGGCGCTGGGCAGACTGATGGTGTCAACACCGCCAGCATTACGTGGGCAGCCCTTCAGCCCTGTACGTTTGCGGCCTCTGGGACCACCAAGATTTCTGCTACCCTCAATCAGGCTCTTGCGCCATTCAATAAGTATGAAAAGCAGCTGGAATATGCTCTTGTATCCGCCTCTTCGGATGTCGCCACCGCGCTTAGTTTTGTGGGTGCCTCTTCCGTAAATGCCACGACACTTGTTGTGACGGCCGGCGCAGCTGGTCCAGTTCGTGGCAGTAAGGGTGGACGAATTGTCGTTGTTAATCGCGGTGATACGACAGAAACACATCTTGAAAACGATAACGAGGAAGTGCTTAAGATCCGATACCTCGGAGCAGGTTCTGCTTGCGCGCTGACAATTTCGGGCGCCACTGATGGCACGAAGATCCTGTCGACCGCATGCGCGGGCGCAGCTGCTGATGATCTCAGCATCCTTCTTTCTGACTATAGCACGGTTCAGGATCTTGTCAACTACATCGACAACGTCCTCGGTGGCACAAAGTATACATGCGTCACGTCCTACAGCAAGAAAAACAGCCGGTCTCCCGTCGTCCTTGACAGGCTTGACGCAATCGAGGTCAAGGCTCTCCCGCTTGGGCTCAAGTGCGGTTTATATGAAATCGCAGAAGACATCGTCAACGCATCCTCGAATCTCGTGTCAGTTGTTCGTGACGCAGTTCCTGGACAAGTCGGAAAGATTTCTGTAGCGGCCAAGCAGTTTCTGTCAGGCGCCGTCAAAGGAGCTTCGCACAATGCGGACTTCGTGGCCGGCCTTGCAGCTATGCTTGGAGAGCGTGACAATCTCGTCATCCCTCTCGTGTCTCAAGACGGTACTGCGGACGTCGCTGATGGGCTGACAGATGCAGCATCAGATTATACTGTTGCTAGTGTTGCGGCTCTTGTCGACGCGCATGTTCGCCTCGCCTCAAGCACCAAGAATCGCAACGAACGGCAGGCAATTGCCTCCTTTAAGGGGTCGTTTGCAGACACCAAGTCGTTTGCTAAGAGTTTGGCCTCTGAGAGGTCGTCCTTGGTCTTCCAGAACGTCGATGTTCAGGACACGGCAGGCAACACGGTAACGAAGCAGCCGTGGGCTCTGGCATGCCTTGTCGGCGGTCTGCGGGCAGGTTCCCCGGTTGGAACCAACCTTATGTATAAGTACGTCAATGCCCTCGGGATCTCCCATCAGGACTTCAATTCGGGAGTCGATACCGATGCCGCCATTGATAACGGCCTGGTTGTTGTCGAGAAACCACCGGCTGGTGGGTTCAGGGTTGTTGTGGACAATACGACCTACGGGAAAGATAGTTCTTTCTGCTGGAACCGCGCCAATGTCGTCGAAGTCGCTGATTTTGTTGCCTATGACCTTCGCACTCAGCTTGAGAACATCTATTGCGGCGGACCGCATGCTCGGGGGACATCGACTGTTTCGAGCGTCTACACGACAATTACCAACCTGATGCAGAAGTATGTCGATGCCGGCGTCCTGATTGCCGATAGTGACACGAACTTCTTAGGCTTCAAGGATCTGACGGTGTCGATGGTCGGCTCAGTCATCAGCTTCACTGTAACGATTATCCCAGAGACTGGCGTAGAGTGGATTCTCGCCAA
>CAIVAP010000283.1 GCA_903903945.1 uncultured bacterium
CAAAGCGAACCGGACCGATTGGGAAAAGCCAATTCACAGTTTGTTAGTTGAAAACAATGTCACCATCGTTTTCCATGGTCATGACCATTTCTTTGCACGCCAGGAGTTGGATGGCATCATTTACCAGCTCGTCCCACAGCCCTCCCAACGAAATGCCCGTAATGATCATGCAAAGGAGTATGGCTACAACAAGGGCGAGTTTTTTCCCAGCTCTGGACACCTTCGGGTGCGCGTCAGTAGCGAGCAGGTTGATGTCGACTACATTCGGGCTGTGATCGGCCAGAGCATGCCGCAAGATGGGATGGTCAATGGTCAGAGCTCATTTTTGTACACCTGTGGAACTGACCCAAAGAAGGGGCGATAAGGTGCCGCGTGTGGAATTGAAATCAACATAAGCGGCTGTCTATCTGATTGCCTGTATCTTTACCGGCAGTGTACTTGATCAGCTATATCTTCTCGGGTGGCACTGCGCCGTGCCAGTCCTGCGGATAGCATCCTTAACAAAACTGAGTCATAAGCGGGAAGTCTGACGAGGGCTTCCCGCTTCAGACTATTGGATATCGAAAACTCCTCCCGCTGCGACTTCGCGGAGAAATTCTCCGCAAGTTTCGCCGAAGATTGGCGTCAGTTCATTCAGGACCCAGTGGCTAACTGTAGGCCGGGAATGAGATGACAGGATATTTGCCTTCGGGCCTGCATTCCAATTTGTTGTGGCAGAATCGGGTAGAATCGAAATTGAACCAATAATACAAACGGAGATTGACAGATGAAATCGACAGAATCTACAATCGTACGATCCTCCTCGGCTGTAGGAAGCAGGGTTTGGCCTTGTCTGGCGGGCACATCCCCAAGAGGGAAGACAGGGTGGTTGTGGGGGATATTTGTCGTGACCCTTTTGTTTGCATTCCCCGGGGTCGTGATCGGACATCAGTCGAATCAGATCACTCAAATCAGCCCGAATTCGGCTCAGCCGGGCACAGCGAATCTCCTTGTGACTTTTACGTTGGATACTGATTTCCCGCCACCACCGCCAGCGGGCGACGGACCCTTTAGCGTGATGATAGGCAATATCAGCGGATCTTCGATCACCCATACGAGCCCATCTACCGTGACTGCTATCTTCAGCTTTGCCTCGGGCGAACTGACGGGAGCCAAGGACGTGGCTATTGCATTTTCAGTTCCCGGCGACACGCTAGTATTCTCACTTGCGGGGGGATTCACGGTAGGCTCCGGAGGTACTGGCGAGGAATACAACATTGAGCGGACTCTTTCAGACCTTGCGCAGCGGAATACGATAGCTTTTGATGGTTTGGGATTCCTAACAGGAAGTCTCGGCGGGCAATCATTTCTTCCCCCCGGCAAGGTGGCGGACTATTCCGGTTTTCAGTACCTACGGGACAACGATCCAACCGCCCTTGGGCACAATACGAGCTTTGTGACTATCGTGGCTTACAATGTGCTTCACATCCTAACCACCGACCAGATTAATCAAATGGTCACGCGGGCACAAAGCCAAATCGACCTGATAAACGAATATGCTTATCAGCGGTTTCCTTTGATGAAGTCGTTTCGCCGGCTGCTAGACGGTGACCTGCCTGCTGGGAGCACCGGACTCAACAAAGACTCTGTTATGGCGTACTCAGCGCGGCTATATGAAATCGACGGCGAGATCAGCTACGATCGAGCCAAGCTCATGGGTGGTATCGTCAGATCCCTCACCACCGCTCAGCGGGCCTCGCTGGATAATCTCAAGACCCTGGGAGGGGTGGGAAACTGGGATAGCACTCTCACCGACCCGTTGCAGGGGCTCCAATTGTCGCAGGATGTTGGTGTGGCAGTAATGACTTATGCTAGCGAAATGTACGCTTGGTATGCGGGTTCGGTCGCGGCAGATGTCTACTTCTGTCCCGAACGACAGGGAACCTACTTTGGCTCCTTTTATCTTAAGGATTGGCCCGCCATGGGCAATCCCAATTACACTATCAACGATCAGCTCACTGCTCGGGCCGGTGAGAGTTTCCTCAGTATCTTAACGACTGCTCAAGCCAATACGATCACCAGTCTCGTCGACTCCCAGAAAGCTGCACTCTACGAGCTTGTGGACAGACGGCAGGACATCTCAACTCGATTGCGGCTGTTCATGACCCAGGAGACAATAGATAGTGCAGCAGTGATGAGCCTTTCCGCAGCGTACGGTCGATTAGATGGCGACATAGTGTATCGCTACGCCTCGACCTTTGCTAGTGTTGGTAATGCGCTAAACGTAACGCAGCAGGATCAACTGACGGCTCTTGCTGATTCACTTGGCTATGTGCCGGCAAGCGGTGCGTTCCTCTACTCGCAACCAATCCCGATGCCTGAGATCGCCAATACCGATTTTCTGTTTGGCGCGGCGACTGCCGCCAACTGTGGTGACGCCGACGGCAGTGGGTCGGTAAACATCTCCGACGCGGTCTATTTGATCAGTTACATCTTCGGCGGAGGACCTGCGCCGAGCCCGCTTGGAGAGGGTGATGCCGACCAAAACGGGGCGGTAAACATATCTGATGCTGTGTATCTGATTGCCTATATCTTCGCCGGTGGACCTGCCCCCTGTGCCTCAGCGCTGGATTTCACAC
>CAIVAP010000284.1 GCA_903903945.1 uncultured bacterium
AAATTCGAAGGAATGGCAAACCCGATACCAGCCGACTGTCCCGATGACGATGCGATTGCGGCATTGATGCCGATAACATAACCTTCGAGATTGACCAACGGGCCACCCGAATTGCCGGGGTTGATTGCCGCGTCGGTCTGGATATAGTCCTGAAAATCAGGCGTATCTTCACCGAAATTTAGACCACGTCGTCCTTTGGCAGAAACTACTCCGACCGTCACCGTACGATCAAGACCCTGCGAAGGGAACGGGTTGCCGATGGCCATGACCCATTCACCGACCATGATCGAGTCGGAATCGCCCAGTTCAATATAGGGGTAGCCACCCCCGGTAATCTTGAGCACCGCCAGATCGCTAGCCGCATCTTCACCCACCAGCTTGGCGCGTACTTCCTGACGATCGGCAAGTGTGATCGTGATATCGCGTGCCCCGGCGATTACATGGTGATTGGTCAAGATATAGCCGTCGTCACGGAAGAAAAAGCCCGTGCCCATGGAAACTTCGCGTGGATTGTCTGCCGGCCAACCCCAGAACGCCATCCAACGTCTCTGTGCAGGAGTAAGTTGTTCGATTCTCTCGGCCTTGATGTTGACTACGGCATCACGCACTTTTTCGACCACAGATACGAAAGGTGATTTGCCTTCCGCCGTGATAGGATAGATTGATTTTGAAGGCGCTGTCGCCCGCACGGCCTGTGTTTGGCTGACGGCATTGTTGACAAATTCGGTATTGCTGGAGATAACAAAACCGATGATGATTCCGACTAACACAAATGACAATAGAACACCCCAACGTATGAACGAGGAATAAGTGGACACACCCTTCACTACGGCCTCCTAAGCGATAGACCAGTATAATAACAAATCCCGCCGCACAAGTCAAGCATTTTCTCCGGCCTTGCCTTGATTCGCGGAGTGTTTCGCAGAAGGATCTCCCCTCCGGAAGGACACAACCTCACATCCGGTACCCTCCAAACCATATAGATATTACGCTCTTACGGGTGAGTCGTTGCAATTTTCTCGGAGGACAGTCGGGAAGCGGTAATCGGAAAGCGTACAAAAACCGTAGTTCTGCTGTCCCCAGTTGACCGGAAAGGCGAGAGCCAGAACATCCGCCAAGGTGGGGAAGAGCGTCGCGGCTGATCTGCGAGCGGTCAGAAAGACATTGCGACAGAGTGTTTCTTATGATTTGACGGTAAAGTGATAGGCTCGGGAATCGAGGTTACCGAGGGCGAAATAGAGTCCCTCACGCAGTTCATCGGTGGTGGTCAGTATCTCTTCGTCAGTAAAGACATCAACCATATTGACTTTCGAGCCGCGATAACCAAGTGCCTTCAGGTCGATCTGAACCACGACTTTAGTGCCGGCGGCTTTTGCCCTTCGAAAAGGCTGTGACGGTGACGAGTTGAGCAGATAAAACATTCCGCTCTTTTCGCCTTTGTGTACGAACGCCCGTACATTGGGGTGCGAAGTCGAAATTCGGAATGTCAAACCGAGGTCGGCAAGAGTGTTCTTAAGGAAATTGATCTTGGCGTAATTACCCTGGGACGAGCAATCGAATGACAGCAGCACAACGGTGCCCTTAAAGCGATTAACCTTGACACCGACGGTTTTGCCGGCGTACGTCGCCAGCTTCTTGCTCTTCTTCTCGGTACAGTTGATCGATCCGAAGACATAGCTGGGGAACTGGTCGTTATTGGTCGCCACGTTGCCGATTTTGCCGTGTACCTGTGTCTTGCAGTGAATAGCGCTGGCAAGTATCTGGCAGGGATTCATGTCGGCATCGTATTTTGGCATCAAGCCGATCAGCACCAGATTGACTCCCCCTTTGGCCTTCTCCAGCAGGAACTCCTGCTTGTCAGCGTCCATGATCTCAGAGACCGGAACGATAACATGCTTCAAGTTGTCAAACGACAACGGGTTGTCCAGATCGGGAATCACGAAGTCCTGCTTAATTCTATCCAAATCCCGGCCCAGTTCCGGCATTGTAAACTCGTTCAGTGTTTGGATATAGCCAAAACCAGCCGGATCCTCCAGCATCGACATCCAATTATGTAGTTTGTAACAGGCAATTCCGGTTGCGGCATTTGGCTCATAAGTGCCAATGTCAATCTGCTGGGCAAAAGTCATGAACTTGCGCACAACCTCGTACGATTCCTGAATCGCGCCGTCGGCAGCGAGCGGCGAATCGTACCAGTGATCCGATTCCACAAACTTGTATTGATTAAATCCCTTGATTCCGCCAGCCAGCGCTAGTGTCAGTAAGTACTTGGTGGCATTTCCAGAAATGTGGAAGTGCTTCTTGGATGTCGCTGCATCTGCCGTGTTGTTGCCGGCTGAAACCGATGAGCCCCAGGGGAACTCCGAATTGGCGCGCAAATACCTGATCTTCTGCAGCGTACCAGCCGAACTGCAATCCCAACCGACATTGATAGTCGGAAAAACTTCTCCGTCGGAGTCAATGATTGGCGAGATCGGAGCCTGATATGTCTTGTGAAATGACAGCGTTTGGTAAAAAAGCGGCTCGCAGGAGAAACTCTTGTACTGCTCAATCAAGTGCGCCGAATACTCTTTGATCAAGTGCTCCTTGAATCGGAACCAGTCCAGCAGTTTGGTTAGCGGCTGTTCTTTGGAGACGATGAAATCTCGGGGCGGTTGCACGGCCGGGAAATCCGCCGCATTCTCGCTGTACGCGGCATTCAATGTCTTGAGGTTGCCGTACCGCTTTTCCAAGAACTGTGGATATAGCGTGTTAACTACGTACGGGTTATAATCAGCCTTCCAGGGGCAAGGATCACCACCGAAGTACACACCAGCGTCAAGTTCCACCAAAAACAGCGGCCCGCGAGGATATATGTAGTTTTTAACAATCTCGGTCAGTCCGTTGAAATAGTGCTTCACGAAGTTCTGCATCCGGGGATGCATATTCGAAGGATAGGCAAACTCCGGCTGACCGTTCTGCAAGTCAGTCTGGGTCAGGGCGCCCTCAGAATCAACGGAAAAAACCTCGGGATACTTACTCAAAAACATCGGCAGGCCGGCATGTTCGATTTCAGCCATCACCATCGGCCCCGGGCGCAAGATGATCTTGAAGCCGAACTCCCTCGCCAACTCGATAAAGACAATCAAATCTTTGGCTGGATCGGTGAAACCGGAGAAGTCAAATTCGCGATGGTTGTCTTCGTGGATCGACCAAGGAACCGCCGTCGAAATAACCTTGAACCCGGCTCGACGAATTCTTTCAAAGCAGATCGACCAATAGCGCTTATTCACCCTAAAGTACTGCATCTCAACAGAATAGGGCAAATATTCTTCTTTGCCGATCGTAAACTTATGTCCCGTTACTGCTATCATAATAAAATCAGGCTGACAATCTATGAAAAATGGACAAAAAGTCAACCAAATAAATGAGTTTTCACTACGATTCTCTTTAAGTTGTTATCAGCTAACAAATTGCGCAGACATTAGTCACACTGCCATTTTGGCACAAAAAAGGCCCTTCGTGTCATTACACGAAAGGCCCTGTACTTCTTAAGAGAAGCTGTTACTTAAGCAGCAACATCTTCTTCGTTTCACTAAAATCACCGGCTGTCAGGCGATAGAGATAAACACCAGAAGCAACGGAACTGCCGTTGTCGTCAGTGCCGTCCCACTCGACACGTTTGTAGCCGGCCTTGGAGAACTCGTTAGCCAGAGTCTTCACTTTTTGTCCGAGTACATTGAAGACTTCAACCCTGATCTCCGTCGGTCTCGGCACCGCAAACACGATGACTGTGTTCGGGTTGAATGGGTTAGGCATGTTCTGACCCAACTCAAATTTCTGCGGAAGTGAACTCGTTTTGACTTCCTGCACCGGTAATGCTATATCGCAGGGCGGAACGAACTTGGGATACTCTTCGGGAGCCTTCCCGCCCGGGAGAAAGAGGCTTGCAATATACTCCCCTGCTGGCAGATAATACGCAGTGTCAAACCGAACGACTTGATGGGTCGTGCCAGTGAGCACCAAATACAAGGAGCCAAGCAACTTTGCTTTATCAGTAGTATTCGCGGCTATCGGCTTAGTTCCGGAAATGTCTATCCATCCGACAAGCACAGATGCCGTGTCCGTTTTTTCATCCGCAACGACCTTAATACCTCCCTGCTGGGATGTCTTCAGCAGCGTGGCACCGGTAAAATCCATACCATCTTCGCCACCAAAGCCAACGCGGAGATTCCTCCCATAGTGGCGGAACGGGAAAGAAAAGCCGCCAATCGGGGCGTCATTGTAAAGATAGATCGGAACCAGAAAGGAGTCTCCTTCCACGAGTTCTCCGACCGGGAGTCCATTGGCACCGACGACCGGACAGCCGATCCGAACAGTATCACATGCACCCCAATCCAACTTGGTGATAGAACCACGCGGCACATACTGTGTCGAATCCAACGACCTGCAAACGTAACAGGTATCCGTCGCGACGTAACAGGTGTCTGCGGCGAAGCTTTCAGTAGCCATCAATGCCACAAAAACGGCCACGATTACAAACAGAACTCTCAATCTCATCTTACCTCCTATGTAGAACAACAAATTCCATTCACCTCTCAAGCTTTGCATTCCGTATTCTCCCTTCTATCGCATCAAGGATTACAGAAAAATACCATGATCACCTCCCCCAAAGAGAACGCAAAGTACTTCATATATATCCGTTTCCCAAAACTGAGTCAACGTTTTTTTTTCAAAAAGTTCCGTCAGCAGCCCGCACACGGCACCGGATCGCCACTTAATGTGAACGACATCAGCGGCGGGTAGCTGAGGTTCGACTTCGCCAGGACACCGTCTACGTACCACCATTGGTTGCTCGACATAACCGATTGATTCATAGCTGATTCGCCAAAGGACCCGCCCGCAGACTCAGTCTGCCACCGGGAGAGGATCAGAGTTAAAGAAAATCGCACGATGCGAGTAGCGATCATAAAGACTCCTATGCTATCGACTCGTACTCGTGTGGTACTTGAATTCTTCTGCCCTAATATAACACACCGTGCCGATTTTGTCAATCGGCACGGTGAGAAATCATGGTATGTATGGAGCTTTAGGCTCTTACATGCCTGCGCAGTGCGGCGGGTTGCCACCTGCGAAAATGTAGGCGATTAGGTACACCGCATCAGAAATATTAATCTTGGTATCGCCACTAGCGTCTCCCAAGCCGTTTGGATATTGGCAGTCTCCCGGCGGGGTGCCACCTGCGAAAATGTAGGCGATTAAGAACACCGCGTCAGAAATATTAATCTTGTTATCGCCACTGGCATCACCGCACATACTACAGGAGGGGGGTGGGCATACCGGCAATACCATACTCGGGCTGAGGTGGTTCTTGATGAACGCCTTGCCATAGCAAATCGTCTGCCTCAGACCCTCAAGACTGCCGCCAACTTTCGGCTGACCGGCAAAAATCACGTAGAACGTGAATTCGCCAGCCTTAGTCTTCGGCTTGATCGTCTCGGACTTGCTGATCACGAGCATCGAGTTCAAGTCCCTGCACGTGTCGGTTGCTCCCGTGCCGTATCCAGTGTAACCGGTAGTATTCTTGATCTGGGTCCACACCGAATCATGCACGAAACCGTTCAAACGATAAACCGAATAACGGTTGGCCTGAACCCTACCACCGGCAATCGCTGTGCCATCCTCGCGCCATGCCGACAAAGCCGCAAAACGATTGGT
>CAIVAP010000285.1 GCA_903903945.1 uncultured bacterium
CCGCGAAGACATCGTTGACCAGCTTGCGGGTCGTGATTTCGATGCGGCGGATTTTCTTGATGATGTCTTTAGGAAGCACCGGTTACGGAACCTCAATCTCGTTGAACACCTTGGTGACAATCGCTTCGCTGTCGATTTCCTCTGCCTCGGCCTCGTAACTTACGATCACGCGATGGCGCAATACATCCATCCCGATGCTCTTGACGTCATCCGGCGTTATGTAGCCTCGACCTTTCATGAATGCATGTGCCTTGGAAGCTAAGGTCAGATAGATGGTCGCTCGAGGTGATGCCCCGTAATCGATCAGTTCCTTGATCTTGAGATTGTAGGCTTCGGGATAGCGCGTGGCAAAGACCACATCAACGATATATTCCTTAACCTTGTCATCAACATAGATCTTGTTCATCACCGCGCGAGCGTTGAGAATATCCTGAGGCGAGATCACCGGCGTGATTTCAAAAGTCTGCCCGATCGTCATCCGGTTGAGTATCTCCAACTCTTCGGCTTTGGAGGGATAGGTAACTTTCAATTTGAACATGAACCGGTCGACCTGTGCTTCCGGCAGTGGATAAGTCCCTTCCTGCTCGATCGGATTTTGCGTTGCCATCACCATGAACGGATCGGGAAGCTTGTGAGTTGTTTCCGCAATCGTCACTTGTCTTTCTTGCATTGCCTCCAGTAGCGCCGACTGCACTTTGGCCGGAGCACGGTTGATTTCGTCGGCGAGGATCAGGTTCGCAAAAACCGGCCCCTTCTTGACCGTGAATTTGCCGTCCGCCTGTGAATAAATCATCGTGCCGATCAAATCCGCCGGCAGCAGATCAGGGGTGAACTGCAGGCGCTGAAAATGCGCCTGAATCGCCTGACAAAGAGTCTTGATCGACAGCGTCTTTGCCAAACCGGGGACTCCCTCCACCAACACATGACCGTCCGCCAAGAGCGCCATCAGCATCCGATCAATCAGATACTCCTGCCCCACAATGACCTTATTGATTTCCGTTTTCAGGCGTCGGATAAACTCGTGTTGCTTCTCAACCTCCGCCTGTATTTCTCTGATGTCCTGATTCACCTTTTATCTCCCGAAAGTTAGTTACACATGGTCTACTTTGTACGGCGCTATTTCAAGAGTAGTTCCACGATTGTTTCAGCCCGACTCAAGGCCTGCGTACCTTCCAACACATCCACCTTTCCCGATGAAAACTTCACCCCTTCGCAAAAATCGAACAAGTCCTTGCACAATGCGAGACTCTCTTTGTCAACATTCTTCTCTCCCAACCAGCGCAGCAGATCGGAAGACGTCTGCCCCGACACTTTCGTCTCGTAAACGCGCTCCACGATTGCCACAACTAATCGCATGATCTCCGTCGAAAACGACCGGAAATCCTGCCGCTCTGCGAGTTTTCTGACCTCCGCGAATCTCTGCCGATATTCATCGCGCCAGTCAGTCTCAATCGATTCGGATGACATGCCGGTTTTCCTGCGTCGAATCAGCACGGCCACGGCGATAATGATCATCGTGGCAGCGCCAAAATAGAACACCATGAATGAACCCGGCTTCCGAATCGGCTTTGGCTGTGCAATCTCCACCGTGATCGGCTCGGACGTCAATGTATCGACCGACCCTCCGCTCTGGAATTCGACTTTGAATGCCGGAATCGTGACCGAACCGCTCCGTCCCGGAACCAGTTCATAGCTGTATCGTCGGACAATCAGCTCCCCTTGACGCTCAACGCTGCTCCCCGAGCCGCCGATCTGCAATCCGATGATTTCCGGAGGTGCAATCGGCGTCGTCTTGGTCGCCGGATCGGAAACCTTGACTTCAAGCTGCAAATGGATTTTGTCCTCATAGGCGACACTCAGTCTGTCGACTGTCGCCTTAAACGACATCTCCGCCGAGGCAACGTTAGCCCACAGAACTAACCCGATTGAAATCAAACTAACAAATCGCATAGACAACTCTACAAATTCTACAAGCAATTGACTTATGGTTCCCACCTGAATTTTCTATCCGACCCCTGCGACCGTGAGCGCCACCAGCGCGGGAATCATGACCAGTTTCAGCGCGATTGATGCCCGTTTAATGTTCCCCTCACGTTTTCGAAAAACCAGCCCCGCAAAGATTAGCACTATTGGCAAGTTTACCGCGAGCGAAATCAGCAAAAGATATATCGTCGATAATCCGCATGCAAAATAGCTGATGTAGCTCGTTACTACCAGCAGACCAAACGCTGTTGCCGCGTTGCACCGTGCAACTCCTGCACCCCACACAATCGCTATCGTGCGTCGACCTGCAACACGATCCCCTTCCACGTCTTCGATATCCTTGATGATCTCCCGTCCCAAATGGTATAGAAAGGTTAATGCGCCCGCCGCAATTAGCATCCCTTGACGGACTGGGGATGCCTGAGTAATCAATCCACCCAGCAAAAAAGCCGAACTGCAAAGCGTTGCTACCCAGAAATTGGCCACAACCAGCAACGCAGAAATTTTGAACGAATAAAGAAACAGCCCGGCGGCAAATGCCGCAAAAAACAACCAGATCGCAATGTCTGACCCCGCCAATGCGACTGCGCTCAGTACGAGACAAAGCAGGGCGGCGTTTATACCCTCCCAGGCCGACAGTTTTCTTGACGGAAACGGCCGCTCCGGCTTGTTGACCTTGTCGGCACGGAAGTCGAAGAGGTCATTGATGATGTACCCGTATGACGCAATGAAGAAGGTAGCTATGGCGATTCTAATCGGCAGATATATATGCCCCGAACCGAGCACCACCGCAGGCAACAAGGTTAGCGCCGCGATCACGCCATTAAGAGGTCGCATCATGATGACAATCGCGATCGCCTTCTTCAGAGTTTTCCCTCCAGACCCAGATGCACCAACATTCTATTGATCTTCTTCTCCTCACCCAACGCCAATTCAAACCGAAACGTGCCGGCCGTAGTTGTGACTGCCATACCGGCGCCAAAACCGGACAGACGCCGGTTGGTTGCCCCAGTCTCAATGTAACCATTGTCGCTGAACAGGTGCAACATTAAGTTACCGGCGGCATACCAGCGCAATTCAGTGGAACTGACAGCTCCGAGACTGGCAAGAAAGCTATTCTCCCGATAACCGCGCAGCGACTCAATACCGCCGATCCCAATCAGTTGATCAATCGGAATCGGATCAAAGTCGGACGTTATCTGGAAGTAATGCAGGCGCTGAAACAGTACCAGCCTGCCCCGCAACGGCTGCCACAGTCTGAGATCGCCATCAAGATATGTTGAATAGCCACTCACTACACCACCGCCGACTGCAAACGATTTGCGATATGCTTTCGCGAACTGTTGCGTAAAATATGTGCCATGCATCGTCTGACGGATGTCATCCCGATGGTCAAACTGCGTGCCCAAATCCGCCGCGAGCACTCGCGCCGCTGAAGTTGTTCGGTTCTCTTCTGGCGTAATCTTATCCCACTTGAACCCAGCGCCTACACACCAATCATCGCCAAGATGATAAATGCCTGCTGCCTGCGCGGTTGTGCCTATGAACGACGAATCGCGATCCTCTTGCGACAATCTGGCGCTCACGTCAATCGGATAATCGGCGACATACGGAAAAAACAAATTGAAATTTAGCTTTGACGAAATCCGGTTTTGCCGTGACCAGAATACACCCAACTCTTCGCCTCGGCCCAATGGATTGATCAGATTGACTTTTACCTGACCGGCAATTGTGTTGTCTGGGTTCAAATAGGCAAATCCCTCGAAAGCGAGATTGCGTTCGTCACGCAGCGGCAAAAAGACGTCGACTGTACCGCTACGGCTTTCGTAAGTTAGCGATGCCGCGCCTGCGGGATAGCAGTGGCGCAATTGTGCAAGCGTCTTGCGCGTCGCCGACAAGTCGGTCTCGCGGTACATTCCACCCGATTTCAAATCAATTCGTTTCCGTAACGGCTCCGGCCTTGTCGCTTTGAGACCCGGAAAGCTTATGCAACCAACTGCCACCGCCGGTCCACTGACAATTCGGTACTGAACCGTCGCAACCGAATCACTGACCGCGATTTCGTCCATCTCCGCCTGTGCAAAAGGATAGCCGTTGTCAGCGAAAGCGCGGACTATGTCCTGCGTGATTTTCTCCAACTGCTCGTGCGTTAGCGGACTTAATCTGTCATATCGTGCAACGACTCGTGCGGCTATTGTGTCCGCGAACCCACCTACATGCAAGTTCGCCATGCAAAAGCGTTTGCCTTCAATAATCGTGAATGACGTGTCGATCCCCTTAACGCTGAAATCGCATTTCACCAGGAAATAGCCGGCATCAACATACGCCGAGTTGATGGCTGCGACTCCCTGTTCGATCGTATTGGTCTGACGCACAAGTGCGAGCAGCAACTTGTCGCCAAAGTGGCGATTCCCCTCATATCTGACCGCGGCGTTGGCGATAGAGGAAGTGAGTATGATCAACACTAACAATCGTCTTTTCATTGGAACCTCGAGAGCAACTCGGTTCGCAGGAAGTAGCGATTCTTTTCTCCTTCGCGGATCTCCCCTTGACCGGTCAGGCGAAATGAGAAATTGTCGGCGAAGCTGAAGTCCACCAATATCGTGCCTCCGAGATGCGTGCCGATCGGAAACCCGTCCGCCATCTGCAGCAGAATCGTCCGCTTGTCAGCTTCGGTGACGTGCAGCACAAACACCGATGTCTCCACTCTTCCCTTACCCGACAGATTGTAGTTGACCTTGGGTGTAGCTCGCAGGGTTGTCACTCGCAATGCCAACGAATCCGCCTTCTCTCTCCCCAATACAACTGTTGCGCCGACCTCCCAATGTCCCCGCACATGCGTTCCCGATAACTTCAGCGAATGTGTTTGGATTGTGAGAGCATAACGACCCAACTGCTCGTCAAGAAGAATCTCCCTGCTTCCGGTAAGCTCGACAAAATCGCGGTCGCCGACGCGTTGATTGAAAAGCAGCCCTACCTGCTCGCTGTTCCTTTTCTGTGGGCGGGACACATCAAGCAGATTGCTCTCGCGTCGGTTGACAAACGAGAGTTCGCTTCGCAGTCCGATCTTGCGATCATACCGTCGCAGACGATACTCATCATGCCGCTCCCGAAAGCGCGCGCTGTCAGCCAGATAGGTCAAGGGCGGCACGAGCCAACGAGCCTCAAAGCGATTCTTGTCATTGCCGATTTCATGCAGACTCGTCTCATATCGCACGCTTGTACCGCGAGTCACCACTGACTTCGCAAACTTCTCCAGATCGGCGTCAATCTGAACTCGTTTTTCCGCCTCAATTGACGGCGTCAGGTTGCCGACCTGCTCGGTTACCACAATGTAGTCGCCATGAGTTTGTGCAACGTAGACAGAGTCAATCAGCACATAGTCCCCCTGTCCCGGGTCAACCTTCAGGTAAGTCTTGCTGGTCTGACTGGCGCCGCGTCGATTGAGACGCATATTGGCGTTGATATCCAAAGCCTTTATGAGCTGCGGCAGATCGAGATTTAGCATACCCGTCTGATAAGTCGTCCTGCGATCGTCGCCGTTTGTGAACCGATTTAGAGTCGCATAGAGGCTGACCTTGCTGCGGCCACCTATTGTTCGATCGGCCGCGAATATCAAGGCCTGCTTGCTGTCAATTCGGCTCCACGACGACTGTTTCTGCCAGTTCTCCCGCTGTCGTGCTGTCACCGAGACACCCGCATATTCCAGACCAATCTCCCCCTCACGTTTGCTGTTGCATGTCGTGGCACTTCCATACAACTCGATCTTCCGGTTGTCATAGTCCCCTTTGACCGTAAAGGCAACCGGATTTAACGCCAGTCGATAGGATGGTTTTAGCTCTATCAGGCGATTCGCCCCCGTCTGGTCCTTTGCTGAACTCAGATTGAAATCAACACCGACGGTCGAATGTCCAACTTGCGCCAATTGCGTCGAGAATCCCACTCGCCTGGATTCAAATCCATCTTTCTCTGACGTATAACCCGCTTCCACCCGCGACCGATCATGTCCCCCCAGACTGACGGTCATGTCACCGAGATATCGCTGGCGATCGCTGAGCTGTTGGCTCTGTCGCTGCCACAGGTAGTTCTCGTCCACATTGTCTAATCGCCCCATCCGCGCAAATCCTGCCGGCAGATACTCCGCTGAGGCGTTCCCCCTTACACGTTGCGAGTTACTCCCATAGGCAAGTCCCAGATATCCGGCTGCCTTCGTGTTGTCACCGTCTCCATGCGAGGAGAATCGGTTGCGATCGTAAATGGAAAGTCCGACCTCGCTCGACAGACGTAACGAACGACTCGGAGCAATCTCCGATCGGATGACCGCCACCTGCGCAGCTTCCGGCAACGGCAGCATCCTCACCGGCTGATAATTCCCCTGCCCTTTGCCGACATATTGATACCGTCCACCACCGAGATAAATATAGTCGCCATTTTCCACCTGACTAAACGTCACGCTGAAGCTGCCATTGCGATCTCCCACATGGACGAATACCGTGTCTTGCAGCGAATCAACCTGAGCGTCATAATCGCCGAGACCCGAGCCGACATGTCGCGCCCCGGGCACGACGGCTTTACTCGCGTCATCACCCGCCTCCTGTAACACGGCGACATCAGAATCGGAGAGCGCAAAATCGAGCGGATCATTCTTCGAGCTGAGCAGCCCCGCATAGCCGATTGACAGTTGCACCTTGTCGCCGGGCAGCGTGTCGGTAATGGCGCCGGTGGCCAGCGTCTTGCGATACTCCAGCCGCTGATACTCAAAATCAACGCGCACGCGATCCTGATTATCGATCGCCGCACGACCGGTGAAATAGAGTTCACCGCGCGGATAGTCGAAATAGTAATCGCGATCACGACCGCGCGTCAATTTCGCGCCATTGAGCCAGACCGTCTCGGAGTTTTCGATGACCGCAATTCCCGACTCACCATTTTTCCCCTGCAATCGGTACGGGCCATAGAAACCATCTGTCGTAGTGAACGCATATTCGGAAAAATTCCCCGGCGGCACCGACACCGAGGATTCCACAGTCGTCCTTCCGGTACGATACTTGACACCCAATCCCTGCACGTTGCGACTCATATTGAGATAGCGAAAACGATCTTCCCTGAACTGATAGCTGCCGAAAACGCCGCTCAGACGACGCGACTCCACCTCAAGATACACATTGTCCAGTTCCGAAAAACGCTTGGTGACCATCCGGCTGTCGCGCAGACCACGATCCGAAAAACTGCCTTTGACAATTACCCCATTACCTATGTCTCCGGCAAGTGTCAGCGCTAACCCCTGCGAAAGATTCGTTCTGCCAGTCTCCGAGACGTCGGCAAAGAATGACTTTGTACCGGATACCTTGAGATTGGAGGATGTTGTCGGCAACTTTGCCGGTGTCGTTTGCGACGGTATTGCCAAATCCGCCACTTCACCCCCAGAGCTTGACTCGAACTCATGCAGCGCGTAGCGTCTCCCAACCAAATCGTAATCACGCCAACGCACGATCTGAACCGTGTCACAGTCGGGACTGGCGATGTAAAACGTGATGACGCCATCGCTGACGACAAAATCACGCCCGCGTTGCAACGTGTCCGCACCACATATCAGGAAAAACGCGGTATCATTCCCGACCGCACTGGCGAAGTTTCTGTCAGGTACCCGTGCAACCTTGGTAATAATGAATATGCGCCCGCGCGAATTTTGTTGATCGGCTGCGACTGCTACGGAAGATAATTGAAAGAGAGAGAACCAGAGGAGAAATAGAACCCCAGGAACAATCGCAGAGGCATCATTTTGCCGCAAGTTCATAGATCATGATACGGTTATTGCCCGTATCACACACGAACAGTTTGCCGTCCGCTCGCCACGCTAATCCCGTCGGAGCATTGAGATTCTGCGGACCGCTTCCCACACTGCCAAACACGGCCACACGTGCTCCGGACCGATCAAACATCACGATTTCGTTTCGGACTCTGTCCGTGGCGACGATCTCGCGATCATGAATCGCAAATCCGCCGATCGCCTCCGCGCCGTCCAGAACGATTCTGTCACCGGAATTGC
Organism: uncultured bacterium; assembly: GCA_903903945.1. Taxonomy (GTDB): domain Bacteria; phylum Zixibacteria; class MSB-5A5; order CAIYYT01; family CAIYYT01; genus CAIYYT01. Next base: position 8,033 of record CAIVAP010000285.1, read on the forward strand.
CAAAGGTGTCGAATTTGTTGAGACTGTTGTCAGCGCGGTCATAAACGAAAACATCACCATCGTTGGTCACTGTGATTGCACCACAACGCGAGAATCCGCCGGCAGGGAAAAGCTCTTGTTCTATCTTGTGGTCCTTGTCGAGCACGATCACCTTGAGATTGTCGGGATCGACCAGATACATTCGTCCCGTGCGCGCATAGCCGATCGCCGCAATTTTCCCGAGCGCCTGCAGATCGACGTTGCTGTTAAATCTGATCTCGTCCGCAAAAACCAGATCGTAGTCGGAGCGGATGATGCGGCTGTTGCCCTGATCGAGGATGAAAAAATTGATCCCCCCATCAGAGGCGATATCACTGGGACGACTCAGTCCGTTCAACCCGAGCCCGAATCCACCGTTCTCGCGGATGAACCGATAGTCGGGACCGATCTTGACGATGCGGTTGTTCCCTTGATCAACTATATAGAGGTTATTCGACTGGTCGAAGGTGATTGCTACCGGCGCTGAAAGTGTGGCGCTCCCCAGCCTTCCGTTTATCTCGCCAACGTATTGAATCTGCCGCTCAGTCGGTTTGCTCACGATATCCGGTCGCGGAGCCGGCGTACAGCCACCAATCATCAACGCGAAGCCCAGAATGAGTGCCGTTTTCCAAACTGACCGCAACATATCAGAACCTCGCAGAAAGGTTGACTTGCCAGCCACCTTCCGGCAACAGTTGCAGATCGACCCCCGAAAAACCCGATTCCACATGACGATTGAAACGCTTTGCGCTCCAGTAGGCATCAGCAGCGGAGATCAGATGGTTGGCGAGGATCAGACCCAGCGAGAAATTGGCCTTACGATAGTATGATTTGCTATCGTTCTTGAGATTGCGGTATTTTATTCTCGCGTCCGTAGACTCCCACTTCCAGAAGTAAGTCTTGGTGTCAGGATAGTAGACTCGCGTGTGGTCGTAGGCTCCCGCAATTTTGTCGTAATCCTCGCGGCTGTCATAAAACCCGAGTACGTCAAAATAGCGATCGTCCTTCCCGGCAACATCCGCACCGGCAGCGGCCGCAGCCTGCAATCGGTAATCCTCTTTCCGCCAGTTGCCCAAATGCCGAAAGGAAATTAGCGCCGACCAGAGACCGACCTCGGAAACGAAAAACACCTTCGACTTAAGTCCTGCTCCGGCATAACGCTCACCTGCGCCCGGCAGCACTGCCGACATCAAAAACGCCCGCCACGGATTTTTGAATGTCCGTTCTTTGCCCTGCTGTACTTCAGAAAAGCCCGAAGCCGGCGTTTGCGGATCGGACTGCGCGACCACCAACGACGAAATCTGCGATGGAGGCAGCATGATCTGGGCGCGCGCTCCAATGGAGGCGAAAGCCAGCAGACCAATTGCTATAACTATTCTTCTCTTCATGTTAAAACGTATAGCTCAAGGTCAGTTTCGGCATCTGGTGACCCTCATATTGCACAATCCGTGCCCGCAATGTCACATCCGAGAAAGTATCCTGCCTCTTATTGTATCGTTTGGCCGATAGCGCGGCGTCAAAGGCCGAAAGCAAATGGTTGGCAATGGCAATGATCGCGCCGGTCTTCGCTTTGGTGAAGTAGCTATTGGCGGTAGCGCGGTCATTCAGATACTGAGTGCGCTTTGGTGAGTTGTCCCTGCCGATAAGATAGTCGGTGTCGCTCCAACCATAGCGAAACTGATCATATTTCCCGATCATTTCATAGTATTGCTGAGTTTTGGTTGCCGGTAGGTGGTGAGTGAAGCGCATGGTGGAATCACCCCTATTGAACTCCGCCGTATCCGATGTGATACCATAAGTCTCAATCAACCAATTGGTGTAGCGCTCTGCTGACCAGTCACGATCGGCGAAGTTGTTGTAATCGTCGGTCTTCTTCTGTCCCTGCTGGTGATTCATAAGCCAGTCAACCCACGACGCCACCTCGACGGCCATAAACAGACCGGCCTTGAATTTGGAATGGTTGTAGAGTTGGCCACCGCCCGGAATCGTCATTGAATATAGAAACGCCTTGCTCGGAGAACGGTAAGAAGTGTGCAGCAGGTCTGAAGTCATCGGAAAGTCCTCGAATTCGGAAGCGGCGAATTTGGCTCCCGTCCATTCTTGTAGCTGCCGATAAGTCTTCAGTTCATCCTGTTGTACGAACTTCCCTATCTCATTGGCGGAAACAGGCGGTGAGGAACCTAACGCCAACGGTGAGAAGCCCAGAGCAATTATGAGTATTAGAGAAAACCTCAACATGAATCTATCCTCCGAAAAAAGCATCTTTCATTTCACAATGGCAACCGTACAGTGCTTACGGTCGCCCGATGGCGTTTCCAACTGGCAGAAATACACCCCGGAAGCCAGTCGCGAACAGTCGAACGCGAGCTCATTATCAGTGCCGGCGATTGCGGCAACGCGCGTGTCAAACACCAGATCACCCGCAACGTTGAAAAACTTCATCGTCACTTCTCCCGACTCCCGCACGGCAAACCTGATCGTCGTCTGGCCGGATGCAGGATTGGGATAATTATACACATAGCCGATAGCTTCCGCAATCGGTGTCGGTGTGGGCAATGGGCGCTCATAACTTCCGAAATTGCGCGGACTGCCATAGATTGTGTTCCACTCGATCTTGCTCGGCGTTGGCATCGCGCACGCTGTGATTCCACCTTCGTCGGTCAGCGCAAAAATGGCCGCGGTCGAACCACTGCGGGCAAATACGACCGGCGCGCTGATTGATCCTCCCGTGGATTTGGGGAAGTTGACCAGCCGGTCGCCGTCAAGGTTGAACCCGGCCAACTCGCCGTTGTGAGTTCCCACGAAGATCTCCATTTTCCCGTCACCATCGACATCCGCCAGGGCCGGATTACCCTCAATGATTCCAGTCGGAATCATGCGATTGACAATGATCGGGAAATTGCTTACGGGCGTTCCGTTGTAATTGTAAGCATAAATGCAGTTATCACCACAGAAGAGTATTTCCAGGTACCCGTCATCGTCGATATCCCCCAGCGATATCTCCGACCCAACCACTCCTCCAACATCTATCGTCCGAGGGTTGTCAGTGTAGTTGATCTTCAATCTGCCATTGCCATAAACTTCCGCGGTTTCGTAGGTTTCGTTACGGTCAAAATCAGCGGCCGCTGCACCCACCAGAGGCAGTGCCCTGGCGGAATCCGTCAGTCCCTCAGCCGGGGAGATCAGTTCGAAGCGATGAAGCGAATCCGACATCACTCGGAATGGCCGCTTCGCTGTTTCTTTCGACAGACGATTGCCGCTCTTGTCAAAAACCAGCTTCTCCCCCAGTTCATTGTATACCAAAATCTCCAGTCCCAAAGTGGCGTGATCATAATCGAGTATCATCGGTGCAGTCGCCGCCGGTCCGTTCAGAGACTCTGCAAAGAGCTTGATCGCCTCACCCTGGTAGTTGCTCAGTGACTTCGTTGTGAAGCACACAACCGAGTCCCCGGAGGTGACTCCAACTACCTCAACAGCACCATCACCATTGATATCGGCTACCGCCAGGCTGTGAACAAAGTGTTGCGCCGTATCTATGCGTGCCATAACCGCCAGAGTATCGAAGACCATTCCCGATCCGTAGAGCACATCGCGCTTAACAACAATTTCGTTGCCGGGAGTCGGCTTGAAGAGCGGTGAGCCATCCAGTTTGTAGGCCAGCAGGAAGAAACCCGCCGCGGTCAATATCTCATCCTTGTTGTCTCCGTTCAAATCGGCCGTCACCAGAGGCAGCGAATTCACGAAGACTTGATTTGGCCAGCCTGCCAGATGCCCTTCGACTTTCACATCGCATGTCATTATCAAGAGAGCGTCCGAAATATCGCCGATTGTGATACCGGTATAGGCGTTGTTGTTGGCAATTGTCGGTGGATTCGTGTTCGGTCCAAAGGTTGGGTTGTTATTGATGTCGAAGAGGTCCGCCTGCTTGCCATAGCCGGAGTAATAGTAGCCGCCAAAATCAACTATGCCGTCCGCCTCCACCAGCGACAGAAAACGATGATGATTATCCCACTTGCGAGAATCGCTGACGAAGTTCCACAGTTGCAGTTGATTTTGATCGAAATTGTTGACGCCGTCCCCGTTGTAGTCAAGTCGCGCTACCAATTCGTCAATATGCCAAATCACCATCCCTGAACCGGGAATCAGAAAATCATACTCACGATTGTTGGCGGGATTGCCCGGAGATCGAGGTCCCAGAATTACATCTGTGGCGCTATCGGCCTTCAAATTCGTTACGCCGTCGCCATCAATATCGGTGCGGCGATTTTCGATCAAGAAATACTCATCCGCGTTGATCGGGACCATCAAGACCTGGTTGAAATTGGTGTCGAGTTCCGCAGCCAGAACCTTGATGTTGTTGGCCGAAGTCACTTCTACGACATCTACAAATCCGAGATAAGCCCGCGACCAGGCATCGGGGAAAATCGGCATCACTCCCTGCACCAACACTGGCACCGTTTCACCAAGATCGATATTAACGCCGAAGCCGTTGTAATCCATCAGTGAGAAATCTCCGACTTGTGTCATCCCGGTGCGGGTATCATAAAGATCGACTAAACCAAGTTGGTGTCCGAATTCGTGCCCCATCACTGCGTTCAGCGCTGTCACCCGACCATCCTGTGACGGCGACTCCGGCATGACCACCGCGTCGCTGATCTGCAGAGTGCTGTCTCCTTCAACCAGACGAACCGGCGTTCCCAGTTTGACATATCCTGTGTACAAATCCCCCGGAGTATCTTGCCCAAAACCCGTCATGTTGTTTTGTTGGTCCGAACCGGCATGAAAGATCATGTAGGCATCATAGACGTTCTTGCCGGTCCCTGCATTGTATAGCGTCAGCGCCGAATCACCGTCAGCCTTGTGCAGGGCGTCAGATACGAACTGGCCCAAACCGAATTCGGGTGACTGCAATCCATAATATGACATTGAACGATCAAGCTGATACGCCGAGTTAGCTTCACGCGGATAGACGTCAAAGGTCATTGCCAGGCGGCCGTTAGACACGACTTTGTAATAGGCCGCCAGTGCTTCCATGTGTTTTTCAAAATAAGTGCGGTTATGCGGCGCCGGATCAATCAGGTGCCCTGCCTGCGTCTGGAACTCCGCCTTGCTGCGCATGTCGAACGTACCGTCACCGGTTGTCTGCGGATCGTCTGTGACTTCTCGCGTGAAGTTGACTCGGATCGCCAGGACTCTGATGACCACGGGATTGGCCGAGGACAACGCCTGCAACGGCATCCCGTGCTTTCCCGAGTGATCGAGACCGAGGATGTTACGGCTGCTTACCTCATCGGCGAGACCCGGTTTCGGCTGCGTGGTGGCAGGGTACTTTCCCTTGATCTCCAGCATCTTGGCGTCCACTGGCGCCGACATTGACCAGAACGTCAAAATCATCAGCAGGATTATGCGAAACAGCATCTTCACAGCCTACATTCTCACCGTTAGAGAGGTTCTCAGCGTGTTTGCCAGCGGTGTAGTCTTCGACGAAGGAATATATGCGAAATCCAACCGATACTTGCCCTTGTACTGCAAGCCCACGCCAAGTGTCGGCGTCTTGATCTGCCCTTCCTGATCATAGATGTACCCGGCTCGCAATGCCAAGAGCGATCCGTACCAGTATTCCATGCCGACGTTCTCGATCGCCTGTCTCAACTCCTCAGAAAAACCGTCGCCAAGCGAAGTCATTAGCTTGTTGATTTCGCCTACTAATGTCAGACGGTTGTATGGCGAATCGACCAGCCGATAGGCGAACCCGATTGCCAGATTGCGTGGCAGCGGGTCAGACTGTGCGGCGTCGATATAAGACAGGTTGGGACCCAAATTGGTCTGGACAATGCCCAGACGCAGTTTCCTGCTGAGACTATAGAGAATACCCCCCTCCGCAGCGAACGAAGTTCCTTGGCCGCTACCTTTCTCCTGACCGGCCCCGACAGCCGATAGGCGGCTGTAAATCACTTTTGCCGACAATCCGACTGCCAGACTTTTTGATGCGCGGGTTCCGTAGGATAACGTAAACGCCGCTTCAAACGGATTGATCGTGCCGGTCACATCGGGTGAAGACTCACCGGTGGTCGATATTATGCCGTATGTCAGGAAAGTAAAATTCGCGCCCAGCGTACCCATGGAGCCGACTGGATGGACGTAACCCAGAAACTCGTAGTAGAGATCGGACGTCAACTCGGGCAACCAGTTGGCATGTGTGAAGCTAAGCTCCTTCTTGGCGTGGGCGTAAATGGTCACACGGTCGGCGGTGGCAAACCAGATCTCGCCGGCCTCGCCAACGATATCCTTAGTACTGGTGCGATTCAGATCCTCGTGGTAGTAGCGTTCCCAACGACCGCCGGAGTACGAAAAGGTTCCGTAGAGAGACGCCACGTATATCTTACCCCCCTGATCGTAGAGCGCATTGATCGGACTACCGGCGGGATTGGCGTACACATAGATGATCTTGCCCGCGGGCATCGGATCTTCCCGTACCGTGTTTTTCTTCTTGATGAGGCTGACAAACGACCCGATCCGGTCGGGGTCTTCCGTCTTCAGATAGTCTTTTACGAACTGCTCCAGAGTCGTTTCTTTTTCGATCTTGATCGCTTTGTAGCCGTAACTATTCCACGCCTTGCCGTCAAAACGCTTCACACCCAATGTGGTGCCCACCCAGAGGTTGTTGTCGTTGTCCATCGCCAACGCCGTGATATTGCCTTCGAACAGAGGCGCATACGGGATTCTGATCGCCGTTCCCGCTTTAAGACCTCCCTCCATGTCGAGATGTGCCGGTTGTTCTACGGCAACCTCGTTTCTAATTCTGTCCGGGTCGATATTACCATAGGCTTTGCTGAAAACCGATAACAGCGAATCAGCAACCGCCGATACGCACGTGAACGAGTCCGACCAGGTAGTACCGTCAAAACGATACAGATCTTGATCCGATGCCGCCCAAGCAACTTTGTCGTTCTTAACAAAGAGGTTCTTGACCGGAGTAAGGTTAATTCCTTCGGCAGCTCCGTATGTCTTCCACTTGCCGTCCCTCAGGACCTTGACTCCGACGTCGGTTCCCAGCCACAATTGTTCCCGCTTCGGCGCCTTCACGCACCAGACCGCTCCTGTCGAGTCCGTGCCCGTGTTGGATTTTTCCCAGCTTCTGCCATTGTATCGATAGAGGCCGGCTTCGGTGGCCACATAGAGCGTCTTACGATCAACAGCGATATCGTTGATCGCGCCGGTGAATACCGCACGGAAAGGGAAACGAATCATGCGAGGAAGTTGATCGGTCGCCGATTTCTCCAGCGCAAACAGCAGACGTTCGGTCTCCGTAGCCGTCAACTGCGAATCGCCGTAGGCCTTCTGAAAAGTGCTGGTGAACAAATCAAGCTTCTGTTGATTGAGCCGGCAGTTGAGCCACGCGTCTTCCAGCTTGTCGAGGTTCTTAATGACCTCTTCCCGATTTTCAAACTCCGCAGGCAGCGCCTTCTCCACCTGCGCTCTGATCTCCAGCAATCGCTCTTTGGAAATCGTATTGTTGGCGCGAGCGACGATCTCCAACCGTGACTTGATGACATTCTCATCCGCCGTGCCCAGAGCGCGCGAGACGATATCACTCAACTTGTCTCCCTTGCGTGGCTCGATGTTATCACCATCCTGCCAACTCACGCCGTCGAAGCGCATCAGTCCGAAATTCGTAACCGCCCAGACGTCGTAATGCGTAAAGTTGTCGTTCGGAATGCCATTCTCCATGACCGCGATCTTGTCGATGTTCTGCTCCCATGGCACTTCCCAACCTTGCCAGATCGTCAGCAGCACGGAGTACGGCACCCGTATCTGTTGTGACCGCGAGACCGTCTCGCAACCGGCGATGGTCGTCTCAATATCGCTCAGTTCCTCAGCAGAAATGGCTTTGTCGGCGATGGCGCCCGCAACCTTCTCTGCAACCGCCGAAAATGCGTCCGTTTGGAAACGCAGATCCTGCCAGAAAATCACCATCTTCTCGAACATGGTGTTGATCTTCTCGCCTGTCTGCACATCCTTGCCGGCAGCCGCCAGCATCTGCAACCGCAGATTGTTGATATCATCAAACGCAACACCGGTGTTGGCCAAACAGACCAACCGCACTGCCAATTTGAATTTCTCCTTGTCAGCGCTGAATGCCGTCCGTGAAAGATTTGCCAAGACCGTTCGGGTCGTATCGATATTGATCTTCTCCGAAGACACCCAGGCGCTGTCCACAAATCGGCTGATCTCGTTACCTTGGATCTGCCACGAAGCAAACTTCTCGAAGAAGTTCGGCGCCAACTTCCCTTTCAATGCTTGTTGAGCAAGCTCTCGCAGATGGGTGTCGTCCGTCAGCTTAAACTGATACCAGTTGTGGGCCAGCGGGTATTCACCCAGACCGGCCGGATTCCAGTGGCTCGTGGAGGCATCGTCGGCGATGGCAACAAAAGCTTCTCCCATACCGGCGGCACGCGCGTTCGGAGCAATGCGCAGAAACAATACCGCCGCATCGCTGACCGCAGACTGCGCCTCGGACGCGAAGAATCCTCCCCACAAGCTGGCTATCAGCAGTAAAACCAAGATTCGTCTCATTCTCAAGACTCCTTTATAAAGGTAAAGCATATACAATCTACTTCATTACCACAAGCTTGCTGGCGGATGCAACCCTCTTGCTATCTGTGCTGTTGGCCGATAAAGCGGACAACTGGAAGATGTAGACACCGTTGGCAATCAAATCGCCATCAGCGTCGCGCACATCCCACCGCACATCATCGTGATAACCGCTGCTATGTGGCAAGTCAGCTATTGACATTATCTCCAAACCGGAGACAGTGAATATCTTCAGATTTACGTCGGTCGCCTCTTCGGAAAGGATGTAGGCAAACTGGCATTTATCGACAACCGGATTGGGGTAGCAGAGAAGCTGCGTGATCTCCAAACCGCTCGTGCTGCTCACTTTGAATGCCAATTCCTTCTGGCTGGAATTGTTCGCCGAATCCCACGCTTTGACCCTCAACCGGTGCTCTCCCGGCGTCAATGGCGGCAGGCTCATTGTCGCCTTGCCGCGCTGATAGCTCCCCGCATCGTACACGAAACTGTCGGTCAAAGCGAAAGTCATCTCACGACTATCATCAATGACCACTTCAATCGTGTGTCCGATATCGCCGCTCAAATTGATTCCCAGTGAGTCGAATAATTCCATCGTCACTCTGGCATTCTGCGAAACCTGCGCTCCATCACCCTTGGCGGGATCATCAGCAAAATAGACCGCCAGATTGGGTCCGGTCGTGTCAGCGACATCCTTGTTTATGCTGCCGATTGCGATTGGAAACAGATAACCCGAGGCACCGCTGGTGCTCGACAAAGCATAGCTGCTGATGCGAGCGCGCTTGCCTCCATAACTAATATCCTTGGGAACCACGAACTTGAGATTGAAGCGACCGTTGGTCACCTCAACCTTTCCACGATAGATTTCCGGGCCATATTGCTTATAGCTGACATGTAGAGACGGGAAATCACGCGTCCTCTCATTGTCGAATACGCTCACACTCGCGTTGCCACTGAAGTTGCTCTGCAACACTCCGTCTTTGTCTTCCACCTGTCCCGATAACTCGGTCACGGTCAGCGCCACCAGAGATTCCGGCCGGAAGGTCACGAAATTGATCTTGTCGGGCGCCACGCCGAGTCGGGTCAGCGGGTCACCAAGGTAGATATACTTCCGATCGTTGTCGCGCGCATCCCAGCTTCCCTGCCGCAATAGCTTGGCGACAAAAACTGCCTCCGCGATAGTGTAATTCTTGTCCGCGAAAAGCTGTCCGAAAGCCGCTTGGTTAAATAAGAAATTCGGCCGTGAGAACACCAAGCGCGTTGCTGAGACCGTTCCTACCGCACCACCGGCGGCATAACGTAGGAATTCCTCACCCATGCCCTCCGACAACGGGTCATCAAAGAAACCGATAGAACAAGAGGCATTGAAAATTAGCGGCAAGCGGTCTGAATTCTGTAGACGCGGGATGTCCTGTATCCGCCGAAACATTCTTTCGTCCGCCCATAGATTTGGGCTGCCGTGCCCGACAAAGTTGACCAGCAGCGTTCCGTTATTAATCGAGTGGATGATCGCCTCGCGCGCAGCCGGTTTCTCGCTGCCGACATAAGGATAGTCGATGCCGTATATCTTGTTGAGATCAAACTTTGGCGGAATGCTACCGTCGGCCAAATTCTCGGAATCGATGGTGTGCTGAATCTCGGCCGGCGAGTTGGGATGATTCTGATCATCCGCAATCAATGTTATCAGGTTACGCCACGAACCGTTATTGCCGGCCGCGTCGTAGTTTTTCATCTTCTGTGCCACGGTTAGGAACTCGGCCGCTGTCTTGACAGGCCAGCGCGATATCACCATATCCACACCGCGATCGGTCAGATACGAACTGTCGGGATCAAGCTCGTATGGCTCGCCGAAATAGACGAAATTCTCGTCCGAGATGGTTGAGTCATTCGCGACAATGTACGGCGGGATATAATTGATGCCGCCGGTACCCTTGTTATTGCGGAAGTCATAGACTCCATCACCGGTAAGCAAACAGAAAGACGGCCTGGCGCCGCTCCAATGCTCGTATGCGAATTTCAGGAAATCACGAATCGCCACCGGATCAGCCATCCCGCCGGAAAACTGCGCATAAACATCCGAGATGCGCACCACGCGAACGCGAATTCCATCATGGCTGCTACGGTATGCTGCAAAATCGAGCGCCTGATCATAGAAATTGTCATGCGTGACTATAATCAGATCAGCGCCGATATTCGCGGAGCGAATATCGTCAATCTGAGTCGGCACGATGGAAAACGGTTTTCTCGTACCCGCTTCGCTTGCCGCTGCAAACACTCTCCCGTCATCGCTCGCCGGTGTTACCGAGAAAATCGCATGATCACTGCTTTGGGAAGCTGAAATCCACTTCTGATTCTGCAAGTGGGTAACATCGAGAACGTAAGGATTGGTCGCTGCATTTGCTATCTCATAGGAATGCGCAGTTCCGGTCGAATCACCAGAGAAGACAAGCTCCCCGTTTGAAGGAAGCCTCAGCGCACGCTCTAAGTTAATCTCCAGAAAATCCGTCAGAGTCCCGTATGGCGACGTTGTCAACTGTAGACCAATCTGATTGAGCGCTGAATCAAAATGAGCGCTGTGAAAGTAGAAAAACGGAGACCGCGCCGAGTCGCTAGCGATGTCGAGGCCGTTCAGCCGCACACTGACTTTGCTGGCAATTGCCTTTACTCGAAAATTGTGTGTTGCTCCCTCTAATGGCGCAGGTAGGTTCAGAAAAATGTCGACGCTCGGATTGTCCGACCAATACCAATGAAAATAATCTTCAATTGTCCCACTCCTGCTGCTTAGAACCTTCTCGTCTTCAAAGTGCAGAGGATCAACAAATGTTGTCACCGTGTCCGCCGTCGGTGTCTCCACTCCATTGACGAGCGCCATCCGACGTGGACTCTCCGTAAATGACCCCCCATAGGTCAGATAAAACACATTGCGATCACCGTAAGGATTGAGACGGTATTGCAGCGTGTCCGACCAGTCCCAGAAGTCAGGACCGTTGGCGTAGAACATGATGAAATCGTCGCCGCCAAATACGCCGTCAGCTTCACCATTTACGGTAATCGCCATCTCCTCAAGAGAATCGCGCTGCACAAAGTTGGATATGGGCAACACCTTGCCACTGCCGTGGAACAGCCGGAGTGTGCGTGGATCAATGGCCGCGACATTGACTCCCGCGGTTGAGAGGTCGGTACGATTGAGTTTGTATATTCCCCGTGCCTTGATCGCAATGCGCACCCAGTTAGTCGACTGCGTAAACGGATTGTAAATTGCGGCCTCCTGTGGCGCTGCAACCTTGGGATACCAAGCCGACGCCTGCTGCTCGTTAATCGCCAAATCGTTAATAATCTGGTCTAAACGGCCGTCCGGATTGGATTTATTCGTTTGTGCCATCCCCGCAAATTGAATGCTAACATCGGCCCCAATCACTTTACGCCATTCCGATCCCTGACGCACAACTTCCGGAATAAGAACCTTGCCAAGCATTTTCGAGCGCACGAGTACGATCTTGCCCAATCTGACTTGGAGCAACGAATCACCGATGGAGGCGTCTGCCGCCGGCGCTGAAACTTGGGCGCCCAGACTCAAAGAGCTTGAAACCAACAGCGGCTTGGTTCCGGGAGGGGCCAGGAAGCAGATTACATGCGAGTTTATGGATGAAGTCTCTTCGATCGGAATACCAATTGTCGAAACGGCGCCGGCATGTCCACCGGCGACTGTCTTGTTCACGGCAGACGAAGAGTCATCGAAACTGGCTTTGAATGACAAGCCGTTATCTGAGGCAGATAGTAATGATATGGCAACAGTTGATGAAGCGGACGCCTGAACGGGAGTCAGGGTCAAGAGGAGTGCAAGGAGAGTTAAGATACTGAATCGCAACATCATTCTATCGACCTTCTGTTTGAGCTTTGGAGTATAAAAGCCGGCAACGTCGATGTAAACAAAAAAACCGGCGCTCCAAGTTGCTCTCTCTGTTCGATGTCCTTCCGCCGCAGCGGAATTACACTTTAACTATCGGTCGATAAAACCTCTCTGATTCTCCTTAGCTGCTTAGAAATTAACGCTACAACTCGCCATTTGTCAAGCGAGACATCCGATTTGGTGCAATTTCCCTGCCGGAACTGCGTCAATATTCACGAAACCATTGAATTCGGTGAGGCAACCGTTTCAAACTGAAGAGGTTCCGTGTGCAAAAATCGACAGCTTATCAACATTTTATGTCCATCGGGACGATCATCTTTGCACTCGCCTGCACAATTTGTGGTACAAACGTGCCTCGGATAAGTTGCGGGTGACGCAAAAGATCACTTGAATTCTCTGAAGAATGTCGTATACTAACTCTAAGACTGACCTGAAGTAACGGACTTACCCGCAGGAGTTTTGCCATGATTCGTAATGCCATCGTCATCTTAGCCATTATTGTGCTCTCGCTGTTCCCTGTCGCTAACGCGCAACAATTCCTTACACCGTACACTCCTTCGTTCCACAGCGCCCCCGGAATCACAACCACTTTCCAGTTCGACTTGAACGACTCCACCTTCACGGCTGGGAACATCACGCACGAACTACTCTATCGCGACAGTACTGCGACAAGTTGGCTGCGCACCGCGATGAGCTTGACATATCGGGCATGTACGACTTTCACCTACTCTGGCTCCATAAATTACATCCCATCATCCGGAGCTGCCGAATACTACTTCCGCTCCGAAAACGATACCGCTGTCGTCAGCATGTCCCCCAAGAATACCGCCAACACTTTTCCCGTTCCGATTTTTCTCCTGGCCGACATGGGCGCTGATGCTACTGGCGATGCCATCGGCGCTGCGGGATCATTCCTCGATCTGACCGGCATGCAGATGGGCTATTCCGACACGAAGATTTATGCCCGCATCAGCAACGTTTCTGGCACCTTCCCACTCAAGCAGGGCTTTCTCACCTATTTCGTCTATGGGGTGGGCGTCATAAGTCCGGACCAAACAGATTCAGTCGGATATGCGATGGTCTATGTTAATATGTCTCTCCCTTCGATGACTCCAGGACTGTACAGGATCAACCCGGTTGACACCTCCTTCACGAAAGTTGCCGATATCGACTCCAGCACTTCCGGTGGTGTCTTGTCGATGTCCTGCAATATCAGCGACCTTACGGCGCAACCCGGATTCGGTTCTTGGCCACCGCCTTCGGGCTTCATTCTGACAGCCCCGATGACGGCCACAGCGACATTGTATGGTATCACCACCAACGACGTTGGCAAGAGCGGCCTCTTTCTACCTTCCTCACATTACGCGCACTTCGGCACAACCAACACACCTCCCGTTCTGTCAGACAAGCAGATGATAATGACCGCCAACCACATCGGCGCTCTGATTACCTACACTGATGCCAACAACGACCTACCGACCTTGCGCGAGCTTGTTTTTGCATCGCAGACTTTTGACCTGACGGCCTGCGAAAAACATTACCAAACCGGCAGCGTTTTCACCGACGCCTTATCGGTCTCCGACAGCGGCTGGTGCTCGTATTTATTCCGTTTCTCCGATGGCAAAGACACCGTGGCAACCGCCATCGACTCCGTGCATGTCCAACCCGCCATGCGTGGTGACGCCAACGGCAGCGGCGCAATCAACATTTCCGATGCCGTCTTCCTGATCAGCTACATCCTCTCCGGTGGACCGGCTCCCGATCCGCTCTGGGCAGGCGATCCCAACTGCAGCGGATCAGTAAACATCAGCGATGCCGTCTTTCTGATTGCCTATATCTTCTCCGGCGGCCCAGCTCCCTGTCTCTAAGGAACTGCTGGTAGTAGCCAAGCGCTGTCATTGCGAGGAGTGCTGGGTGTTGACGTGGGGTTGGGTGCACGACGAAGCAATCTGGACTCACTGAATAGCCTGGTCTAGTTAATCAGTTGTCATTCCTGACTGCAAACTGCGTACCACGATAAAATGATTGACGCGTATCCCCGAAAATACTACTTTCGTAACGATGCTTAAGAGCGCAGAACTAAAGGAACTGGCAAAGCCGATTGAGGCGGACCTGCAGCGATTTACCCGACTGGAGTCCAAGACACTCAAAAATCAGTCACCGCTGATCTTCGCCATCTCCCGCCATATCCTCGCCAGTCGTGGCAAACGCCTGCGTCCGCTCTTCACTTTCCTGATCAGCAAGACGACCGGCTTCAAATCGCCCTATCTGGTCGAAGCGGCGCTGGCGGTCGAAATGATTCACACCGCGACATTGTTACATGATGATGTGATTGACGAATCCGAGACTCGGCGCGGAGTGCTAACAGTCAACAGCAAATGGAACAACCTGATTTCCGTCTTGATGGGCGACTACTTCTTCGCCAAGGCGTTTACGCTCTTGGTCAAGACCGGCTCCTCGGAGATGCTGCGGCGAGTCTCTATGGCAACCGAACGGGTTGCTGTCGGCGAATTGCGCCAGATCGAAGAGTCGTTCAACTACGAGCTTACGGAAGAAGAATACCTAAAGATCATCGCCGACAAGACGGCTTCTCTGTTCCAGACTTCGGCTGTCTCACCACCGTTATTGCATGGCGCACCGGCTTCCATGGTAGGTCGGCTGGCGAATTTCGGTGAACATGCCGGCTGCGCGTTTCAGATCGCGGACGATTTATTGGACTTCGTGGGTGAGCAAAAACGCACCGGTAAGAAACCGGGCAACGATCTCGTCCAGGGCAAAATCACCTTGCCGTTGATTTATTCATTTGGAAAAAGTCAGACACGTACGCGACAGAGCATCATCAAAATTCTTGAGCGAGGATTGCAGGAGAGTGACTTCGAGCGCGTCCTCGATTTTGTTCACACCAACGGCGGTATCGACTACGCTCGCGCGCGCGCCAGTTCGCTGGCCGACAAAGCGCTCTCTTATCTCGAGCCGTTCAGCGACAGCCGTCACTTCAAATCACTGGAGCGGCTGGCGACATTTTCGATTAATCGTGACCTCTAATCCATTTGGCCGCGTCTTCTTACGGGGCCAAGAGTATAAGTACTGAAATGCCGAATCTGCTGCTAATCGCCGGTTATAGTCTCGCCTTCACCTCCGTCTGGCTCTGGCTGGTCGCTGTCACGTTTGTGGCCGTGATCGTCGTCACCTATTTCTACTATCGGCGCACCAACCCCATGCTGACCCGCGGTCTGCGGATCACGCTCGGCGTACTACGTGGTCTGGCGATGACGGCGCTCTTTTTCGTCTTTGCTGAACCACTACTCGTAGTCAAACACACTGACAGCAAACAGCCGACCATCGCCCTCCTCGTGGACAACTCCGCCTCGATGGCGCAGAACCGCAACTCGGCCGAGCAATTCAAAGCAATCAACGATTACGTCAAGGACATCGCCGCCAAGGTTCCACCGACGACCAGAGTTGTTCAATACACACTCTCCGACACCATCAACGAAAACGGCCAGATCACAGGCGCCATACCGGTAACCGCCATCGGTGACGGACTAAACGATCTTGCCGAGTTGTTCGATGGCGCAAACCTGCAGGGCGTTGTGCTGCTGTCCGATGGCGCCTCCAATGTCGGCAGCAATCCCGCAACCGAAGCCCGCAAGCTCGGCGTACCGATCACCACGATCGGTTTCGGCAGCCCGAATCCGCTTCCCGACATCAAGGTTGTCGAGGTCAACTGCAATCCGGTCGGTTTTGCCGGCAAGGAATTCCCGCTGGAAGTTGTGATTGAGTCGCGCGGTTTCGAGAAACTGCGACTCCCTGTCCGTATCAAACGCGACGACAAGGTGCTCGCGCAGCAGGATGTTGACTTGGTCGGCGACGGCAAACGGCAGCCCGTGCAACTAACATTTGTACCCCCGTCCGAGGGAACGCTGACCCTCGAAGCTTCCACCCCCACACAGAACAACGAAGAGTCCGACAAGAACAACAGCCGACAGGTTCGGGTCAAGATCAGGAAGAGCCAGATCAAGATACTCCTCGGCATGGCCTACTTGAATTGGGAATACAAATTCCTGAACAAGACACTCTCCGCCAAGAAGGACTTCTCCGTAGACACCTACATCGACTCCAAACAACGCCTCGGCGGAACCGTGCCATTCCCGGAGAATATCGACGCCCTGAATGAATACGACGCAATTATACTCTATGACTTCGACGCCGATTGGCTGAACCGTCACAAGCAGTTGTTTGATGCCTTTTTTGATCGTTCCGGCAAAGGTTTGTTCTTTATGGCGGGCGAAAACTTCGTTAGCAAACCCAAAGCCGATTTCGTGCGACAATTGCTCCCCTATCAGTTTGCCGAGCACGGACAGACTATCGTGCTTATGCCGACGCCTTTTACGCTGACTGAGCGCGGCAAAATCCATCCCCTGCTGCGACTTGGCGAAGATATCAACCAAACCCAGCGCGCCCTAAACTCGCTGCCACCATTTGCAGGATACTTGCTCACAACGCAACCTGCGAAAGAAGCCGTCGTGCTGGCGACCGCGCCACCGCTCTTGCCGGGCGAACCGGAGCAACCCATCATGGCCGCGCAGCGTTATCGCAACGGCAAAGTCGCCCTCCTCTCCGCCTTTCCGCTTTGGAAACTTGATTTCCTCGCCAAGAGCGTTAATGAAGCCGACTCATCCGTCGCGCGCCTGATGGAAAACATGGTCCTCTGGCTGATTGCCCGCGACGATGTCGAACGCCTTGCGATTACCCCCGACAAACCGATCTTTATCGCCGGCGAAACCGTCCGCCTCAACGCGCGCGTGCTGGATGAAAGTTATGTTCCGATTGACGATGCCGAAGTTGAAGCCCGCTTAACTTCAACCGAGCATCCCAAGGATTCAAGCATCGTCAGTTTCCAGATGGTGCGCCCCGGCAGCTATCTGGCAACGCTGCATTATCTCCCTTCGGGCAATTATTCGATCAGCGGCGTTGTCAAACGTGACAAGCAGCAGATCGGCACACCCAGCGCGACCTTCACCGTCGAACCCTACAGCCTCGAAGACCTCTCGCACATCTCCGATTTCGATATGCTCAAACGCATCAGCGAAGTTTCCGGCGGACACTTTTATGCCGCCGCAGACACCACAGCGATTCCGCGCTTTGCCGAACAACCGGTCAAGACAACCGTTCGTCGTTCCGAAATCGCCCTGTTTGACCATCCCCTCCTGCTCGGCCTGATCATCCTAGCCCTTTGCGCCGAATGGTACCTCCGCAAGAGATACCAGCTGCTCTAAACTGACCTATAGCACATCGTGCATTAGAGTGCTTCAGAACCGGCAACGGCGATACTCGACCCTCAGCTACATCAGCCCGGTCGAAATCGAAGAGGTCAACAAGGCGTCTCAACTAACCGTCCGCCTTTTCAGGGTAAGGACAGATTTAGCTGACGGCAAATATGCAAAACCTTGCATCAATTTATGGCAGTGTTATCTTGCCCCAATGACGACTGAACACATAGATATCCCACAAGACGATAATACAAAGAAAGCGGACACTTCCAAGCAGGGAATGGAATCCAAGTCTGTTCAGATACCGAAACAAATAGCTCAGTTTCGCATTGAAGAACTTCTCGGAGAGGGCGGTATGGGAATCGTGTATCGCGCCTATGATGAGACGATGCGCCGCACTGTCGCCCTAAAAGTGTTGCACCCTTCTCTGGGGATTTCCAAGTCCACTCAGACGCGGTTTGTGCGCGAGGCGTGGATTGCCGGGCAATTGGATCACCACAACATTGTCAAAGTGTACACTCGTGGAGAGGACAAGGGCACGTCGTACATTGCCATGGAGTTTGTCGAAGGTGGGACTTTGGCCGATCACATCCGAAAGAAATCGACGGAGACCGTTCCCCCGGGTCAGGAATTTAAGGACACCGTGGCCGAGTTGCATATCCGCGGGACCGTCGCGAAATTTGTCGGACTCGGGGAGGCTTTGGAGCATGTGCACACAAAGGGGTTTATTCATCGGGACATTAAACCGCTTAATATTCTGATCTCCATCGAGGACGACGCCTTCAAATTGACTGACTTTGGCATTGCCCACGCGGAAGACATGACGAAGATAACGAGGGCCGGCGATTTCATGGGGACAGTGCATTACATGTCGCCCGAACTCCTCACAGCACATAGATCAATCGTGGATAAACGCACGGACATATATTCGTTGGGGGTTACCCTCTACGAAGCTTTGACGCTCTCCCTGCCATTTGAAGCTGATAGTTCAGAGAAACTTATAACTGAGATCTTAACAGGTCATCGCATACCGCCAAGACGACGCAACAAGGCCATTCCGCACGATCTTGAGACGATCCTGATGAAAGCCACAAATCAGGATGCAGATAGACGTTACCAAACAGCACATGAATTCGGTCAGGATCTGCAACGATTTCTTTCAAAGAGACCAATACTGGCTAGGCGTGAACGACTCTATGCAAGAGCATTAAAGTTTGCCAATCGACACACCAATGTCGTACTAGTCAGTGCGTTTTCAATCACCATGCTGATCGCTTTTGTCTACCTTTATTCGAAACACGCATCTGACAAGTCGAAAACGGAACAAATCATTACTGTACTGAATTCCTATATCGAGAACCGAGGATTTCTTCCCAACATTATTCCACTTAAGTCGGACATTGTTGGGGTTCTATTGAATCATCTAAATACTGGTGCTCAAGACACGTTAAGCATCTTGTTTTTCAAAGCAATGGCTGTTGACGAAGTGAAATTGCCGGTATACGGTTCTTTCGATGCAGTAAAGGCCACAGTCAGTGCAGTGAATACTCCATTCATCGGGGATAGTGTCTCATTTCAAGAATTCCGGCACGCTGCGGCGATCATTTCAACTTATGAACTATCATTTAATGGCAGTTCATTCAGGCGATTCGGTGAAATCGCTAAGTCGCTAGCACCGGTGTCACCAGATGCAAGACTTATGGTTGGTCTTAGGACCTTTTTTGATCCAGTGATGGACGGGCGATATAAAGTTGCTATTCGTCGCATCTCTCAGTATTACAGAAATGTGGCGTTGTATAGGTACAAGGAACAATCAGTCTCAGAAGCATCCGACATGAATAAGGACTCGCTTGAAGAGATCAATTCTTCAGGTACAGAACCATTGGCATTGACATCAGGTAGCCGATTACAAACTGTACCTATGTTTGTTGATTCTACTGTAGACAGCTTTTGGGTTTGGATTATGAAGACGCCTCCCGATGATTATCCAAGAGCGATTCATACCGACGTCTTAAAGACTGAAATCGAAAGAGCAGTGAATATAACTCGTGTCTCTGTATCACTTATTGAACCAGGATTCTTTGGTCCTACAGCAATAGCTATCGAAGGTTGCATAAAGAGAAACATTTCTATTCCTGTTGCCGCGAGCCTAGAGGTTCTCGACCAACAATCAAGGAATGTCCTCCTGTATGGGACTTTTATGCTTTCAAAAGACCGATTTGATCTTAGCTCCCTTGATAATGGCGCTTACAGTGCCTCAGACTCTTTAGCATATTCTCCCGACTCCTCGTGCATAACGAACGCCTATTTTGGATCTTGTTTTGTGAGCTTTGGCGGATCAACCCTCAAAGAATTGAAATTGAATGTTGATCAACTTGTGAGACGAGGGCAGTTCGACGCGAATCTAGTCTTGATATCGGATCGTCGGCTGGCATACAGCTTTGGAAACACCGATGAGTTCTTTGGCGATACACTTAGATTCAATATTGAATTTGTTGTACATCGCCAAACCAATTCGGACACGCGGCATTGAAAGTCGAGATGCGGCTCGTAACACCGATACCCCACCAAGCTGGTGGGTTTTTTGATAGTGCTTGCTTTGTCTGTCATGCGTATACTGTCAAGGCCAACGCATTTTTGTAGCGCATCACTCCAAAAGTATTCCCCACACCAGTTAGTAGAACGCTGGTTGCGGCACCGAAGGTCACCCCGGAGTGCTCTGCGGGTCGGGTGATTAGCGGCAGAGCAAAATCGTGTTGGGTTTTGTGTTCTACCTCCTACTCGATCAGGGATCGCCTGCGGTCTAACGGCAACGACTAAGCTATTGATACGCCGAACAATAACCGTTACGACCCAGGACATGTTCGTACTTCGCCGTGGTGAGTGAGTCTGTCGCTTTATACCAAGTGGCTCGCGCTGTCAGATACATGCCGTCCGGCTGACACGCTTTGATGTGTAATGCGCCGTCAGGAATCCTTTCCTGACGGAATGTGGGTGCCCCACCGCTTGCGGTGGGTTTGCTCACCATTGTTGTGCGCGGCGTTCGTCCTGAGCCTGTCGAAGGATGCGCCGCGAACAACGCCACATCAAAGCACCGGTGCCCCATCAACCCAAGATGGGTCTCGCAAGTCTCGTGCAACGAACGTCTCTGATTTGGCTAACCCCTGTCATGACGAACGCTTTGCAAGAACAGTTTACAC
>CAIVAP010000286.1 GCA_903903945.1 uncultured bacterium
TAAGCGAGACATAATATTCTTTTCGGCCTGTGGCCTGTCGGCAGTCGGCTTGCTAATGGCGATTATGGATTATCACGCAAGTCTCCTCTTTTTTGTCGCCGCATATCTGCTTCGTCCGGCTTTACATGAATTTGGTCTGGTGAAACGATACGCTGACGAGCGCCAGTTGGCGATCCATTCTGGGTCCGGCAATGTCGCATTTATCCTAGTGATACTTGCCGCCGCGGGGTTTGCCATCATGCGCATCACCGCTGGGGAGCAACCCGAGGACTTATACGAGCTAATAGTGATTGGCTTAGCAGCAAGAGCCCTTTCCGGATTGATTATGGCAGGTGAGTATCGCAAGGCCGGGGTCATGATCATAGGTACTGTCGGAATATGCTGGGCGCTATTTATCATTGTGGAAGGTGGACTTTCTGCGGCCTCCCTTTTCGGAGTGAGCGTTGGGATTTTGAGTATCGGACTGGCTCTGATCGCCCGCAGGTTTCCGCGCCTGATGGCCGTCGTATTGGCAACTCTGGCTCTGAGCCAAATCGTCCTTCGGTTGTACGAGTTTCGGCGCGTCGATAGTGCTATGTGGCTCTTTTTTGTGACACCGCTGGCAATAGCGTCGGCCTGCCTCTTTCTCGGGAGCAGAAAAGGCACCGAGGTGGTTTCCCGAAAGGTCAGAACGGTAGTGTTTGGATCGTTGGGAGTGGGCGCTGCCGTCGTGTTCACTTTACTGGCCATTGTAGGTGGTCGCGAAGCCAAGGAAAGTCCTAGCGGAAAAACGACAGTTCTTGACTCAGGTGATATTGTTGAAGTCCAGGGTATCCCCTGCCGCGGGTCTATCTTCTATTACAAAGACGGCAAGTTGGAATCGTGTATCCTTGCACACGAAGACACGCTGTTCGGTCAGTCCTTTCCAGAGGGAACTCAGGTCTCGTTCACGCAGGAAGGAGTGGTCGACTGTTGCGCTCTTCCGTACGATGTAAGCATACAGGGGCATCTGTGCAAAGGTGAGGGTCCCGGCAGTTGGGGAACCTGTTTCTATCCGAATGGACAGCTGAAACTCGTATGGTTGGCCAAAGACGAAATAATTCAAGGCATTCCCTGCGCATACGCAAGCTTCTGGAGAGACGTCCTCGGCGGTTCATCAGGGACTTACTTCCACGAGAATGGTAACCTTGCCAACTGTAAATTAGCTAGAGATGCCACCATTGAAGGACAGAGTTTCAAGAAAGGTGATAGGGTGCACTTCGACAAAGAAGGCAAGCTGGTCAGAAGCAAACAGTAGGAGCGGAAGCCGTGAAATCACCTAGCATTGCAGGCCGCCGTTGTCGATGATCAGGTGGCTTGCTCACAGGTTGACTGCCGAAAGGAAATCATATGGACTCTGCAACCAATGTATTCAGAAGAGAATTCCTCGTTAGTTGGGTAATTGCGACAGGCATCGGCTGGCCATTGGCACTCGTGCCTACATTCATTTTGGCTCATATTGTCAACATCGTCTATCCCAGGGAAACCAACCTGGTTTTGGGACTCGGATATGGTGCCATAATCGGTCTGGCTCAATGGATTGTAATGAAGAAATTCATTCCAGTTAGCAGTAGGTGGATATTGGCCAGCACCATCGGGACCGGCGTTCCATTTGTTGTTGCCGTGATCCTGATGGAGACCGGAGGCGCCGCAGACAAGTGGATCCAGAGCGAGTTTCTCTCCTGGCTTCTTATTGGCGTGTCCGGCGGATTGATCACCGGCATGCTTCAAATCAACACTTTGAAACCGCACTTTGCTAAGGCGGGATGGTGGGTGTTTTTCAGCGCTCTCGGTTGGGGGCTGGCTTGGGGGTCACAGCGAACTGGCTTCGCCGCCTCATGGATTCTCGGAGGGGTAATACTCGGAGTCATTACAGGTATTCCGCTTCTGTGGATGATCAAATCTCCAGCTTTGACTATCCCGCAGTTGAACGAAAAGCAACCAACCGGCAGTCAATGATAGGTCTGCCACTCAAGCGTGTAGGAAGAAGGGCAAAGGCTAGTCGCCCATATCATTCGGATA
>CAIVAP010000287.1 GCA_903903945.1 uncultured bacterium
ATGAAGCGCTTGATCGGTCGCTTGACGTCGCCGACGAAGCAGGCAGACGTGCCTCTATCCGATTGCGATTTGCGGCAGCTTGTGTTAGATTTGGCCGAGGACATGAAGCTGTCGGGACAACGCAAGATTTCCGTTAGTCTGGATTTCGCCGAACTCCCGCCAGTTCGAGGCGATGCTGAGAGACTCAGGAGTGTGTTGTCGAATCTAATCATCAACGCGATAGAGGCAATGCCTGACGGAGGCGAACTGCAGATCAAAGGAACGGCAGATCAGGTCAATGCCTGGATTGACGTGAGAGATTCTGGTGTCGGTATGACAGCCGAGTTTGTCCGCGACAGACTGTTTCGACCATTCCAGACCAGTAAACTAAGTGGACTAGGCATCGGCCTGTTTCAGTCGAAAGAGTTGGTAGAGCAGATGGGGGGTGAATTGACGGTCCGTTCAGCCGTCGGTGAAGGGACTTGTTTCAGAATGAGACTCAAACGAGCATGAGTAACGATAGATCGACCATTCTAATTGTTGATGATGAGGCTAGCATCCGAAATCTGCTAGCCTTGTCCCTTGAAGATCGATACAAGATCGAAACGGCGGCCACTGCTGACGAAGCCCTGGCGAAAGCGCGTGAAGTGCGCCCCCAAGTGGTCCTTCTAGATATTGCCCTGTCCCCATACGGAGGCGGTCAGGAAGGCCTTGAGATTCTGCCGAAATTGATAGATATCGACCCGAAGGTGAAGGTAGTCATGGTGACGGGAAACACCGAGAGAGCTAATGCTCTCGCTGCCATACGGGATGGGGCTATCGATTTTTATGCCAAACCGATAGATCTGTCTGATCTCAAAGTGATTGTCGACCGAGCGGCGTACATCCGTAGCTTGGAGGATGAAAGCCTTCGCCCGAACACATCAGAGGATCAATACACTGGCTTCTCCAATATCATCGGCCACTCGCCGCGAATGCTCAAAGTGTTTAGGCTCGTCGAGACTGTGGCCCCAACACCGTACACCGTGCTGATCAGCGGCGAATCGGGAACGGGAAAGGAACTGATCGCCAAGGCCATTCACAGCCGTTCCGAGCGATCCGACAAAGCATTCATTACGATTAACTGCGGTGCCATACCGGAGAACCTTCTGGAATCAGAATTGTTTGGCCACGAAAAAGGCGCGTTTACGGATGCATTTGCCCAGAAAATCGGCAAGTTCGAACTCGCTGATAAGGGGACACTGTTTTTGGATGAAATAGGGGAGTTGTCGTTGGCCCTCCAAGTGAAGCTGCTTCGCTTCCTACAGGATCGTATAATCGAACGGGTTGGCGGCAAAGCGGTGATACAAGTCGACGTCAGAATAATCGCCGCAACCAATCGCTCCCTCTCAGAGGAAGTGGAGGAGAAGCGCTTCCGAGAAGACCTATACTATCGGCTGACTGTTATCAACGTGGATTTGCCACCTCTCAGGGAGCGCGAAGATGACGTCGCCATTATAGCCAACTACCTACTGGGTGTGTACGGAAGTGAAAACGCTAAGACAAACCTCAATTTCAGCCCTTCTGCACTGCAACGGATACGATCTTACAACTGGCCCGGCAACATCCGCGAATTGGAGAATCGTATCAAACGAGCCGTTATCCTCTCGGGATCACATCGTCTGACGCCGGAGGACCTCGCTTTCGAAGGAGCTTCAGGCGCCGAGCAGAAGTCGCTGCTGCAGGTGCGTGAAGAAGCGGAATCCAACCATATTCGCGCCGCCCTCGTCAGAAACAGCTGGAATGTTTCAAAAGCGGCACGCGATCTTGGTACCAGCCGCACAACGCTTTACGACCTGCTCGAGAAGTACAAAATCATCAAGGACAAGTAAATAAACCTCCTCCCTTGGCCGATGATAGAGAAGAGAGGAGTAACATGAAAAGCATTCTGCTCGTTGACGACGACAAGAATCTCAGCGAAACGCTGGCGGAGTTAATTGACCCAAAGGAGTATCGTGTCGATCTTCTTGCGGACGCTCCGGGCACAGTCGAATACATCAGGGCAAACGGCCCGGATGTCGTGCTGCTTGACGTCAACCTCCCGTCCGGTTCGGGACTTGAACTTCTCAAGGAAATCAAGGGCATCGAAGGGGCGCCGCCGGTGATCATCATTAGCGGTTACGTCTCCACGGACAATGCGATGGAAGCAATGAAAGAGGGGGCGTATGAGTATGTCACCAAGCCATTCCAGATGGAACGGTTACTGGTGACGATTCACAAAGCGACGGAGGAGTTGCATGCGTCCACGCTCGCCAAACGACAAGTCAAGCCGGAAATGCTTTGGCAAACTACACCGGATATTGCGTCGGAAGTTATCGACACCCACCGCGAAATCATCGGCGTGTCTGATGAAATAGTCGAAATCGCCAAGATGATTGGGCGCGTTGCCAAGTCCGATGCGGCCGTGCTGATTTTCGGCGAATCCGGGACCGGCAAAGAACTGGTGGCGCGAGCTATCCACCGCAATTCCAATCGATCCGATAAAGTATTCCTCTCGGTCAATTGCGCAGCGCTCACGGAAACGCTGCTTGAATCCGAGTTGTTCGGCCATGAAAAGGGCGCTTTTACCAATGCCTATTCGCGTAAGCTGGGCAAGTTCGAGTTGGCGAATAGTGGCACGATATTCCTTGACGAAATCGCTGATACTTCGATGACGACGCAAAGCAAGCTGCTGCGCATGTTGCAGGAACAGGAGTTCGAAAGGGTAGGGGGCGAGCAGACAATTAAGGTTAACGTGCGCGTTATCGCCGCCACTAACAAGAGTCTGGTCTCCGCCATCAAGGAGGGCAAGTTTCGCATCGATCTGTTTTATCGCTTGAAAGTCGTCTCTATATATCTCCCGCCTCTGCGTGAACGTCGTGACGACATTCCACTATTGGCAAACCACTTCCTCGACATCTATAACAAAGCCACGGGCAAACGCGTCGAGGGAATCACTTCCGAGGCGATGAAGTTCTTGGCGAAGTACTCCTGGCCGGGCAATGTGCGCGAACTGGAGAACACAATCCAGACGGCGGTCGTGATGAGCA
Organism: uncultured bacterium; assembly: GCA_903903945.1. Lineage (GTDB taxonomy): Bacteria > Zixibacteria > MSB-5A5 > CAIYYT01 > CAIYYT01 > CAIYYT01. Next base: position 3,048 of record CAIVAP010000287.1, read on the forward strand.
AGAATCGCGTTCTGGAAGCTGACGATCTGCCGATCGCCAAGGATCGCCGTGAATTGGTGAAAATCGATTTCGATGAAGTCAAGGACAACTACTACCAGATGTTCCGGCGCTTGCTGGAACCGATTTACGGCAAGATCTACCAGAATTCGAATGGCCAGATCTATGCTCATATTCAAGAGGCGTTCGAAAAGGCAGTGATCGGATTGACGCTCCAGCAACTCAACAACAATCAAGTACGCGCGGCCGAAGCACTCGGCATCTCCCGCAACACCCTTCGCGACCGTATCGACAAGTACGGGATAAAGTAGACCACACAGCTCATCCCATCTTTTTATCGAGACAGCAGGAAACCATTCTTGCCGGCGCGAGAGCGATACTGCCTGCATCAGTTACAGGAAAAGCCAATACGGGACTACCGAAAAACCTCGGAATTGTCATCGCGAGGAGTCCCGCAGGTGCGGGACGACGAAGCAATCTGCGCCTGCATCTGGAGAGCGTAAATCGAGATTGCTTCGTCGTGCTCCACACCATACATCACCTCTCCGCACTCCTCGCAATGACGCGGTCTGGGTTTTGTGTTGCGTCCATGTTTTACCCACGACGAAGTCGGGGGTGTGACGTGACGCTGGTTGCACCGATGAACGCGGATCCCGGCAGGTCACAACCGGCGCATGACAATCGGAGCGCGCTGAAGCATAGTTGGCGTGCTGGCGTGTAGGGTTGCGTGTCTGTCGTCGACGCCGGTCAAGGCCTGCCGGAACGGGAGTTGCCTACATCTTCTCAGGCGGTCCGCAACCGTGTGACGGATGCTGACAGAATAGGGGAGAAGCACGGAAAACAATTCGCGAGGGTCGTCTCCGACCCTCGCGTGGAAGTAGCGGTAGTGAGTCAGTCAGGGGAGGGTTCTTAATGGCCTACAGGGTACCAAGGGCATCAGCCATTGCTTGTTCCGCAGCCGCACCCTTCAACTCCAGCCACGATGTCTTCTGAACGATAGAAATCAGTGGCGTTCCCGGTGGCAACTTGGTCAGATCTAAGAAATCCTGATCAAACACCCAGCTTCGAGTGGGAGGATCATAGTAGCCACCGCCCCAGGAACCCGTCGCCTGCCTTGATTGCCAGAGGCAAACAGACGAACCCTTCCATGTCAACGTCTTACCGCTCCAGGTCTCCAAAAAGCGGGGAAGGTTCTCGTATCCGCCGGAGTAGCTGGTGCCACCTCCGGAACCGGAAAGCTTATTGCCGGTCATGTAAGCAACATTGACTGTCGTGTTGGCAGCCACGCGACTACTCTTGGCCAGCGTGCTATTGGCATCGTTCCAGCTTGTCGATAGCACGGTATAGGCATCAGTCATAATCGCTGCCGCTTTCTTGTTGGTAATATTGTAGTTGCCCACTGTATAGACAGGGTTGTTCGAGACGACCGTCATTTTGTTATGCAATTCCGATCCGTTCACCAGACGCGTTGCCATCAGATTGCTGCCGCTGGTGTTCGAAGTGTAGACGATTCCATTGGTTGGCCAGTAGGCGGACGTGTTCAGCTTGGAAATGTCGATATCCGTGGAGTGGACATCTTTTCCTTCGCGTTGATCGCGGAATGTTTTTGACGCAATGATGCCGGTACTTGTGAATGTACTTGTCACATCTTGCCAGGTTGAGTCGGGCTTCTTCCAGTAAACCTGTCCATTGACAATTTTTAAACCGGCTTTTCTTTCATAGCTGTCAACATTGGAGGATCCGGCAGGATTGATCATGTCGACTGACTGTCCTGATGCAACCACCGGCAGCTTGAGCTCGGTCATGCCATGATCCTTGTCCTCGACCTGACCTTGCCAGCGGGAGATGGAGCTCGTCACCCAGTCGGCTTTGTGCGCGTCAAGCCATGTGGCGTCCGAGTTCTTCATGTTCTGGTAATTGCCGTTGGCGTCCTTGATCTGCACGTCGCCATTGGCAGAAGCCATTCCGGACAACGGGGAGCGGCCGTGGAAAATATTACCTGCTGCAGTAGTGTAGGAATCGATATTGAGAGTCGACCCATCCGCCGCCAGATACATGTCGCTGTTTGAATGCACACGGCCGGCGAGTGTCATGTTCGCACCTGGAGCAATTTCCAGATCTCCTTCATAGAAGACAGCGAACTGGAAGACAGGCACCACGGAAGCATCCACGGTCATTCTCAAGGTTGTCTTTGCTTTCTGATTTGCGGACGATGCCACTGCGGTGATCTCGTATTCGTCCGAGAGGGAGTTGAGTCCCTTGTACGCACCCGTCGTGAGCTTCTTTGAAACGGTCGCCCCCGGCTTTGTTACGACATACCTAACTCCGAAATTGCCTATGGTCAGCGAATCATCGGGGTAGACGGCGGGAGGGACGCCAAAATCGTCGTACTGCTGCCGCAACTCAGCTGCTGCTTTCTCCAAACCGGCCTCAGCAGCGTAGAGCGCGTAACTGGAGTTGAGTTCGTAGCCGGCGATATCAACATCTGCCGTCGACGTAATGATCGCGTTGATCCCCAACAGTGTTAGCATCAGCAGCAGCGATAAAAATATCAAAGTCGTAAAGCCCCTCTTGGATGCAAATTTCTTTGCCATATAAGTCCTCACTTCTGTGCACATTCTCAGATCGCGCACCGTTGTGCGGGTGGCCAGAATGTCGCGACGATTGTCCTGCATGAAAAGATCGTTCTTCTCCGTTCGAGTCGTCAAAGGTTCTTTTGTGCCCTCTTAGAGAGCAGCCAGAGCATCAGCCATTGCTTGTTCCGCAGCCGCACCCTTCAACTCCAGCCACGATGTCTTCTGCACGACGGAAATCAGTGGCGTGCCCGGCGGCAGCTTGGTCGGATCAAGGAAATCCGTGTCAAACGTCCAGCTACGGTCGGGTGGAAGATAGTAGCTGCCACCCCATGCAGTTGCCGCTTGCCGGGACGCCCAGAGACAGACGGACGAACCCTTCCATGTAAACGTCTTCCCGGTCCAGGTCTCCAGAAATCGGGGAAGGTTCTGGTAGCCGCCGGAATAGCTGACAACGCCGCCATAACCGGTAGCTTTGTTGCCGGTCATGTAGGCGACATTGACGGTCGTAGGGCTGGCTACGCGGAAGCTTGATGCAAGAGTAGCCTTGGCATCATCCCAGCTGTTTGAGAGCACCGTATAGGCATCGGTCATGATTGCAGCCGCTTTCTTGGCGACAGTATTGTAGTCCCCCTTCGTATACACAGGGTTGCTGGAAGCAACGGTCAGCTTGGCCTTTAGAGTTGATCCGTTCAGCAAGCGTGTTCCCGTCAAATTGCTGCCGCTGGTGTTTGAAGTATAGACAATGCCGTTGGTCGGCCAGTAGGCCGAAGTATTTAGCTTCGAGACGTCAATGTCGGTGGAGTAGACGTCCTTGCTTTCGTGCTGATCGCGGAAGGTCTTACTGGTAATAACTCCAGCAGTGGTAAGATCGGTGGTCACATTTTGCCATGTCGAATCCGCCTTCTTCCAGTATGCCGCGCCGTTAATGATCTTGAGACCGGCCTTGTTTTCGTAGCTGTCTGTGTTGCTTGCACCGGCTGGGTTGATCATGTCGACCGGCTCACCGGAGGCAACGACGGGCAGCTTTAGTTGCGTCATTCCGTGATCCGCATCCTCGACCATGCCGCCCCAGCGGCTGATCGAACTGGTCACCCAGTCGGCCTTGTTGGCGTCGAGCCAGGTGCCGTCGGTATTCTTCATGCTCCGGTAGGTTCCACCAGCGTCTTTAATCAACACGTCTCCTGATCCAGACCCCAAGCTTGAAAGCGGCGCGCGACCGTGAAAGATGTTGCCTGCGGCGGTTGTATAGGAATCGATTTTGAGAGAATTGTCAGACTGTAACCACATATTCGAGTTCGAGTGCACGCGACCACCCAGGGTCATCGTTGGACCGGGTGCAATTTCCAGATCACCTTCATAGAACACGGCAAACTGGTAGAGCGGCACGACCGAAGCGTCCACAGTCATTCTTAGCGTTGTCTTGGCCTTTTGATTGGCTGATGAGGCCACTGCAGTGATCTCGTACTCGTCCGAAAGGGCGTAGAGACCTTTGTATGCACCGGAAGTGAGTATTTTTGAAACGGTTGCCCCGGGTTTTGTGACGACGCAACGGACACCGTAGTTGCCTATGGTCAGCGAATCATCAGGGTAAACGGCGGGAGGGACGCCAAAATCGTCGTACTGCTGCCGCAACTCAGCTGCTGCTTTCTCCAAACCGGCCTCAGCAGCGTAGAGCGCGTAACTGGAGTTGAGTTCGTAGCCGGCGATATCAACATCTGCCGTCGACGTCATGATCGCGTTGATCCCCAACAGTGTTAGCATCAGCAGCAGCGACAGAAAGATTAGGGTCGTGAAGCCGCCCTCAGATTTACATTTCTTGTTCATACCTATCCTCACTTTGTTTACATCCCCAAATTCCGCACCATGACTCTGGTCGACAGTGTGTCACGGCGATAATGCCTAAGGAACAGATCATTCTTCTCACTGCGTGACGTGAGTTGCATCTCGATTTCGCGAACAAACCGATCGACAGTCACCGTATCCGACACTGAACCACTTGCCTGGACGTAGTGAAATTGCAGGTCCTCAATGTTGTCGGAATAGATTATGGGCGGATCACCGTTCTTCTGCATCATGAATCTAGGATGAAGCGTGTCACTGTGATCAACGTAATACTTGAAGTAATCACTCATAAACACCTGCGAATTGGCAGGGTACGCCTTCGACAACTGTGCCAGATTGTGCTGCATGTGTCCCGAGGCCACCTGCACCTGAGTGATGTAGAAGAACTCACCCGTCGACGTGCCTGGATCATAAATGTAGGCCCAGGTGTTTTCCTGGAAGCAGCTTAGATCGGAGGTCGTCATCTTCAACTCAGCCGACGGTTGCGGCATCGCATTGCTCAGCCGCGCAGTACACAAGGGCTCTGACATGAAACTGATGGCGATGGTGTCAGGATTGGTGTTCCAACTACGGATGCATCTGACGCCTACTGGTAACCGATACCCGGCCTGTCTGACCTTGTCAACCAACTCGTCTATGGCTGCTCGGCCATTCTGCTGCATATCCGATAGACTCGCCTGTATGATATGGCTCTTGTTTTGGTCAATAAAGAGTTGGAATCCCGCCGCGACGGCGATTGTACCGATAATGCACGCAACGAGCAGTTCAACCAGAGTGAAGCCGCGCGATTCCTTCAATTGATGCCTTGTAACGTGCATATTAACTTCCTGCATGCCGACAATCCTCGATCTTCCTATCCTCACTTTTGTTTACATCCCCAGATTCCGCACCATGACCCTGGTTGCCAGCGTGTCACGGCGATATTGCCTAAGGAAAAGATCGTTCTTCTCACTGCGCGACGTGAGCTGCATCTCGACCTCGCGAACATATCGGTCGACAGCCACTGTATCAGAGACCGCGCCACTTGCTAAGATGTAATGGAACTGCAGATCCTCGATATTGTCAGAATATGTGACAGGAGTTTGACCGTTTTCTGCCAACATGAACTTGGGGTGCAACGTGTCACTGCGGTTCACATAATACTTCAAGTAATTCATTATGAAGACCTGCGAACCGTTTGGATAAGCCTTCGAGAGGGCAGCCAAGCCGTGCAGAATCTGCTTTGATGCTGTCTGGACCGCTGTGATGTAAAGGAACTCCCCCGTGGAGGTCGCTGCATCAAAGATATATGCCCAAGTATTCTCTTGGAAACCGTTCACCCCAGACGTCGCGCACTTCAGTTCCGCCGATGCGGTCGCCATCGCCTGGCTAAGACGTGTCGTACAGAGCGGTTCTGACAAGTAGGATATCGCGATCGTGTCGGGATTACTATTCCACGAGCGGATGCAGCGAACTCCCGGTGGCACTCGATACCCAGCCATCCTGACCTTGTCGACCAACTCGTCCAGAGCCGCTCGGCCATTCTGCTGCATGTCCGAGAGACTCGCCTGTATGATATGACTCTTGTTTTGGTCAATAAAGAGCTGGAATCCGGCCGCAACAGCGATTGTGCCGATAATGGTCGCGACGAGCAGTTCAACCAGAGTGAAGCCACGTGACTCCTTGAATTGATACTTGATACCGATCATATCAACCGCCTGTCCTAATTCTCAATGTAGGTTATGGTGCTACAACTCTTCGCGATCGCCTTCTGATCATCCCAGCCAACAACGACCGTAATCTTATCGAGATTTGTCGCCACGTTCTCGAATGTCCATCGCCGGTTAAGTCCGTTGACGACATCGGTACCGCTCACCTTTTGTGCCGTCGTAGCATGGCGAAAATCCTCGATCTTGTCACGCATGGCTTGAACGACCTGCGTGGTCTTGTTAGACCAAGTGTTCCCGCGAAGCGCCACCACTGTCATTGAGCCGAGAAGCAGCATGCCCACGCTGAAGATGATCAATCCGATCATAACCTCAAGCAGGGTAAAGCCGTCTGTTTTCTTTAGCTTCATCATTTACCTCACGTAATCCATCTCCGGAGGAACTCAAGCAAGAACCGAGCCGTCTGAACATCACAAATAGTACAGCAGCTAATCCGTTGTTTCTGCGTAGGTTGAGGGCTGCCACTTGATCTAACACTCGCATTCCGAAGCCGACGCCAGCGGGCGGAGTATGGGAAGGCGGCAACACTCTGTTGGTGGACACACTCGCATTGACTCTGAAAAGCTCGTTGAACGTCGGGCATCATGGGAGTGTCGAAAACGCCTCTTGGAAGCTGACTTGCTGAGTGTCTCAGATATGTCAGAGAGAGCAGGTCGCGCCGGTTGGCCGCTATCGAAGACGCAGTTATATTTGCTTTTGGGCGAGGAGTAGGGGATCAGAAGGCGCAAGCCCGCCTACTCAGACCAACGCTGCCTTGTCACTTATGCGTCTGATAAGATATATTATATAAACATGCGTGATTGAAAAGACTTCGGAGCCTTCGCAAATTGCTCTGAACGGAATCGCTATGTCTACTTTACAGCAATGCTTAGGAGTTTGTCCTTGACGTAGATCAGCTTGACGATCTGCTTGCCTGCGAGGTATTTCGTAACCTTTTCGTTTGCCAGCGCCAGTTCTTTGACCACGGCCTCATCTGTACCGCGCCCGATCTCCAGTTCGGCTCGTATTTTACCGTTGACCTGCACAGCCACAACAACCGTGTTAAATAGAATGGCGTCGCGGTCGTACTTAGGCCAGGCTGACTTGAAAACTGACGTTTTGCTGCCAAGCATCTCCCAGGCTTCTTCCGCGAAATGCGGCGCCATCGGAGCGATTAGCTGGATGAGTTTGCCAATGACATGCTTGTCAAATGCCGGATCGGCCACCTGCCTCGGATTGAACTTGCCGCAGAATTCCATGATTGCGGCGATACAGGTATTGAACTGCATACGCTTCAGGTCGTCCGTGACTTTCTTGATCGTCTGGTTTAGCAGAATGTAGATTTCTTTCTTCGCCGCATCGAGGTCGCTAAGCGCATACGTATGCGACAGATCGATTTTGCCGCCCGTGGCAGCCACTTGTTCGACCAATCGAAACAGCTTTGCCAAGAAGCGTTCGACGCCGGTAAGTCCGTCGCCGGACCATGGCATTTCTTTGTCGGCGGGCGCCGCGAAAAACATTGCCAACCGACACGTGTCGACGCCGCGGTTTTCAATCACCTCGATGGGACTGGTGACATTGCCGACCGATTTTGACATAATACTACCCTGCGCATCCATAACCATGCCATGGTTAAACAGTTTAAGCGCTGGTTCATCACATCCGCAGTAGCCGATGTCGTGCAAGAACTTAGTCATGAAGCGGAAATAGATCAAATGACCTGTGGCATGTTCAATACCACCGACATACAGATCGACGGGCATCCACGTGTCAGCCTTTTTGGCATCAAAGATAGCGTTGTCATTTCCTTTGTCGGTGTATCGTAGCATGTACCAGGAGGAATCGACGAAGCAATCCATCGTGTCGGCGTCACGCCTGGCTGGCTTCCCGCATTTGGGACAGGTTATGTTGACCCAGGCGGGAACATCCTCCAATGGGGATCGCCCCTTGGGGATATAGTCAACTCCCTCGGTGGGTAATTCCAGGGGTAACTGCTCATAGGGCACAGCCACTTCACCGCAAGTCGGACAGTGTACAATCGGTATCGGCGTCCCCCAATATCTTTGACGGGAGATCAGCCAGTCTCGCAGTCTGAAGTGAGTCCTTTTAGAGCCAAGTTGTTTTGACTCGATGTATTTCACGACGACTTCGATCGCGTCATCCCCTACTTTGCCATTAAATACGCCGGAGTTGCACATCTCACCCAACTCGACATAAGCTTCAGTCATTGTGTCAGGATGCGGTTCCGGTTCTCCCTGCGGCTTAATGACGACTCGAATGGGAATGTCATACTTTCTTGCAAAGACGAAGTCCCGTGAATCGTGTGCGGGAACACCCATAACGACACCGGTGCCGTAGGAGGCGAGCACATAGTCCCCTATCCATAGTTGCACTTTCTCACCGTTAAGCGGATTGATAGCATACAGTCCGGTGAAAACACCGTCTTTTTCGCCTGTTTCCGCCTGACGTTCAATCTCCGATTTGGCAATCGACTTGGCGATATATTCATCAACCGTTTTCTTTCGATCAGCGGGGATGTTCAGACTTGCCATCAAATCAGACTCCGGCGCAATCGCCATAAACGTTACGCCAAAGATCGTGTCCGGTCGTGTCGTGAACACTGGAATCTCAACCTGGGAATTCTCAACCTTGAACGTTATCTCGCAGCCCACTGACTTGCCGATCCAGTTTCGTTGCATGGTCTTGACGCGATCCGACCACCCGTCAAGGCGGTCAAGACCTTCGAGCAGTCGCTCGGCGTAGTCGGTGATGCGGAAGTACCATTGATTCAGTCGCTTCTTGCCGACGACATTGTGGCAACGCCAGCAAGTGCCGTCCGACCCGACCTGTTCGTTAGCGAGCACCGTATTACAGGTGTTGCAGAAATTGACGAGGGATTCTTTTCGATAGGCCAGCCCGCGTTCGAACAACTTTAGGAATAGCCACTGGTTCCAGCGGTAGTATTCGGGCAAACAGGAGATCACTTCGCGGTCCCAATCGAAAGAGATTCCCACCTTCTTGAGAGTTGACCGCGACACACTGATGTTGCGAAGCGTCCAATCGCGCGGATGCTTGCCACCTTTGATGGCCGCCTGCTCCGCCGGAAGACCGAACGCATCCCAACCGAACGGATGGAAGATGTCTTTGCCATTCATCATCTGATAATGCGCAACGGCGTCGCCGATGATGTAGTTTCGGAAGTGCCCCATGTGAATGTCGCCCGAGGGATAGGCAAACATCACTAAGATGTAGTACTTGTTCTTTGGGTGTTCTGAGGTACGAAAGAGTTTCTCCTCTTCCCACTTCTGCTGCCACTTTTTGTCAATGCGGGCAAAATCGTAGCCGTGTCTTGCCTCCGCCGGTGTTTCGCGTTCTGAACTCATGTCAACACATCTCTTGCTAAGACAGAAAAAGCGGGGACGCTCATCCGGACCTTCGCCGCGAATATCACTAATCGCATTAGGGGTATAATCTATATAGCGTGCGCGCAAACGGTATGGTCTCGCGGAGATGCGGCAACCCGCAGAGCCACGCGACCGTGCGCTCAACGCCGAGTCCGAAACCGGAATGCGGCACCGAACCATACTTGCGCAAGTCAAGATACCAGCCAAATGGCTCCAGCGGTAAATTATGTCGCTGAATCGCCTCGACCAGATAGTCATAATTATCTTCACGTTGCGATCCACCGATGATCTCACCATAACCCTCTGGAGCCAATAGATCAGCACAGAGCACTATCTTGGGATTCTCCGGATTGCGTTTCATATAGAACGCCTTGGCGTCGCGCGGGTAGTTGTATACGAAAATCGGACGGTCGTACATCTTCGTTAGAATCGTCTCGTCTTCGCCACCCAAATCGTCGCCCCATTGTATTTGCGAGCTGGCGCCCTGCAATTTCTGCACGGCTTCATCGTAACTGACGCGGTGAAATGGTTTCTTTACAGATAACAGCGGCATCAGG
>CAIVAP010000288.1 GCA_903903945.1 uncultured bacterium
ACGCCGGCGTATGTCCGCCAATCTCTGAACCTACCAGAACCTCATGCAGGGTCAAAGCACTAGCGTCGTAGGCAATCAAGAGATCGAAGCCGCCGAGTTCAATGCCGTCAGCCCATACGTAGACGGAATCAAAGGTGTAGTGCCCTTGAATCACATTGTGCTGCTTGGCGATCTCCGCATACATACCAACACAGTGCACGGTGAAATTGCAAGTATCCGTCTTGCAGCCGTCCGTGACCTCGATAGAGACATCAAAATCGCCAGAATAAGTCTGGTTGTCTGCCACCGTTTGCCAGTGCCAAGCACCAGTAGCTTCATCGACGACGAAGTCCCCGCCAGGGAGTTCTGGGCCATCGAAGTCAAGCAGCGTGTACCTAAGCGCAAGCGGGCAACCACTATTATCCACCAGCGGAGTTTTCGAATCCGGATCATCAGCGAGCACCGATCCGGTCATTAGTGTACCCCAGAGTACAATGGGCTCTGTTTCCGGGGTCGGACACAAAGTAAACACCGGGGCGTCGGTCTGTACGTCGATCTCAAATTGACATGTATCCTTCCCGCCGTACTCATCAGTAACGACCACCGTGGCAGTATGAAGACCACAGATGTCGGCAACAGCGGGAGGATCATACGTAAAGACACCAGTGCCTCCCTCGATCGCCATGTTAGGATCTACAGGGTCGCCAATGAGCGACCAAGCCAGATTGGTGCAGATATTGGGATCGGTAGCGGTGAAAGCGCGGGTGTAAATAGCACAAGCGTTGACTACTTCTGCACCGGTCGGGCAATTGGCAAACACCGGAACTGTATTGAAAACGGTGATTGTGAATTCACACTGATCAGTCGCGCCGAACTCATCGGTCACGACTACAGTGATAACATGAGCACCCAATGACGCTACGTTCGTCGGAGGATCATACGTCAGCACCCCCGTGGTTGTATCGATAGACGCTCCGGCGGGAGGATCAACCAGTGACCAAACCAGACTGACGCACGCAGGGGGATCGGCGACGTCGAAATCGTGAGCGTAGACAGCGCAAGCATCGAGATTAGAGTCATCCGGGCAATTGGCAATGTCCGGGGTCTTGGCCACGACTATTGGAATACCGACCTCGTAGTTGTATGGATGATTCTCGTAGTTGCCATACACGTAGTTCAGGAATGTATGCGGCCTAATCGTAACCGTATCCATGCTGATTATTCCGCCGGGACTCGATGTATAGTGGAAAAAAGCCGAAGCAAGAAGATTGTTGCCGGAAACGATATCATTGGCATGCCCCATGATGGAAGAAGAGACAATTACGCCAGTGGAACCACCCACAGACGTTGTAGCTGCTGCCGAACTCAATGAGATTCCGAGCTGCAAAGAATCGAAGAAGACGGTGCCACACAGACCTTTGACCTGCAGAGGCAGCACGATATCGCTGACATTCGCGTGATTGATGAGATAGATCGGCAGCACAAACTCGCCACTCCCTGCCGGGACTATATAGCTCGGCAAAATAAGAGAGTCATTCGTGTTGACAAGTGAATAGGATGGGAACGGCGGGCACCCCGGTGTGGGACCAGCACCAAAAAGGTATTCGATAAGAAAACGGAGGTCACCCGAACTATAACCTTGACGGTAGTCAATATCCCCTTTGCCTGCCGGGATGGCAGGTCCTCCAAGATGCTCATTCAGCATGTAGACGATGTCGACGATGTTGACATGGCCGTCCCCGTTGACGTCGGCACAGGTTTGCGCGTAAGCTCCTGATGTGATAAACAGCATCAGCATAAGGAACATTAGCAAAGCTCTTGACATGATATCCTCCTCGATCTGGATGACCTACTATTCCTGAAGTACATGTGGCAAGCATACCTAAGACTCTCCCCTGTGGGGTCAGAGCCTCTCTTTACGCTGCCAATTCACCGCAGTATAGACAATTCGTCGTTGGAAGTCAAGAGGATAATGGAATATGCTGTAACATTTAAGCCAGTCTCGCAAACAAAAAGGATAATACCGCTTCGGTTTTGACGCTTCTTCCAGGCTACCTTTGGGCGGCGAGGCAATTTCGCCCCCCCACCCCAAATAAAAAGAGCGGGCCGGCTAGACCCGCTCTCTCGGATGATGTATCCGTGAAGTAGGATTACTTCATCAAGACCATCTTCTTGGTGTCGTTAAACGTACCGGCAGTGACTTTATAGAAGTAAACACCGCTAGCTGCGTTCGACGCGTCCCAAGTGACCTCGACGTGGCCAATGTTCGTTCCGTTGTAGCTCTGAACCAGCTGACCATTTACGTTGTAAATGCCAATCTGCCAGTTAGTCATACTTGGCAGATCCAATCCGATCTTAGTAGAAGGATTGAACGGGTTCGG
>CAIVAP010000289.1 GCA_903903945.1 uncultured bacterium
GAGGCCGGAAAATGAACCCACCCGCGGTCTTGCAGGTAAAGGGTTATTTGGATTACATGCCTTGGCAGTGCGGCGCAGGGCCCCCCGAGAGCACGTAGGCGACTAGGTTATATAGCGTCAGAAACATTCACAGTGCCACTGGCATCGGCGTCCCCCATGCCGTGAGCATAATTGCAGTCTCCCGGAGGTGTGCCACCCGCGACAATGTAAGCGATTACGAACACCGCATCAGAAATATTAATCTTGCCATCGCCACTGGCGTCACCGCAGGAAGTGCAAAGAGAAGAATGGACTTTGAAAGTATAGTGTTCCGAAATGGCGAAGGCGGAATTGCCCACAAAGTCGTGGATCGCGACCTTCATCAAGCAACTATCGGATTCGGGTCCGTTGATCACCCAGCGAACGCCGTCTTGATATGGTACATTTTGCGCAATTACCTCCGGATATCCGCTATGACCGTTGTGTCGATCAAGGGATACGTCCACCAGTGTGGTGTATTCAACACCGGCGTCGCAGGTATAAATGATTTGCAGGGTATCGCCGATGCGGTAAGTGTTACCTCCGTCTGGCTCAAGGATATCGCAGGAATACGGTCCGCCGGTGAAATAGGCGCGGTAAATGTGGAAGTCATATTCCTGTGGAACTGTTATATACCAGTCCGTGGTGTAGTGCGTTTCCATGGGCTGATGGAAAGCCGGATCCAGGTGAGCCCAGTGATGAAAATAGTAGTAATGACCTCCGGAGAAAAAGAGATTCCTTGCTTGCAAGTCATATTGTTCGCCTACCTCCCAGCAAAACTCTATCGGCGTGGTAAACTCTATGCCATCTACCGCAATTTGCTCGCCTGGTCCACCGAGGTACGTGTTGCTGAGTTGCGCGAATCCGGCGTTAAAGTAGTGGCTATGAGTGCCACTGCGGTACGCCCACCCCTCGAATACGGCATGAAGAGACTGTTCATAGGCAAATAGTGTTTCTTCGGAGTAGGTATCCATAAACGAGGCTTCCGAGAGAGCGGCATAACAGTGGTTGATGTTTCGGACAACGGTGATTCTGTCATTGTGCATTGCTAATTCGTCGCAGCCTTGCATCCAGTGAGGCTGGTTCTTCGTTCTGCATCTGTTTGTGTACGGGGAATCCCCCCAGGCTTGGAATATCCTCAGAAGCAATTTCTTGGCATAGGTCGAATCACGAGCCGATTCACTCCTCACATTCGAACTGTCGTCATGGAGCCGACTACTCCACCAGACTTCACTCCCCTGTACATTGTGGCTGTCAGAACCTTGGTGGTGAATGGAAAGGAAGTAGTTGGAATGATAGTCCTTTGCTTTCTGAACTCTGGCCCACAAGGGAACATCAGTGGTGTCGTCCTCTCTTGTCATAATCACGCTAGCGTTGGGCCAGGCGACCTCAACCTCCTCTCGCATGTGGCTGGCCACATAGAGATTGACCCACTCTTCTGTCAGGCCATTTGGGCCGACCGTCCCTTCACCGTCACCGTTCGCGCCATATTTCCAGCCTCCAGGGCCACCATGGCCGGGGTCGATGACAATGACGGGATATCCCGACACAGCAACGGCGTAAGCCCCAAAAAAAGCAAGAGCCACTACGATTATCTTCACCCGCATTTCAACCTCCTACTCCACCCTCAAAACATAGAGGGCGTCATTGCCATAGTCAGTGTACATGATGTAACGGGACGATGGTGAAAAGCTCGGCTCGTATTCGATGATATCAGGTGTGGAGGTTAGTTGCCGCCTTTCGGTGCCATCGTACTTCACCACAAAGATGTCTCCACTTTTGAGGTCGTAGTGGGAGTACTTGGTGTTACAGAATGTGATGTATTGACCCCGACTGTCCCAAGACTGCATATCACCTCGGCCTAGATTGGCAAGTATGTTACCTAGGGTGTCAAACACAATGATTTCTGCCCTATGATTCATGCAGGAGAACTTGTCGCACGAAGGTGCTAGGCGAGGTAAGGAAAAAGTGTTTGCGGATCGCGTGATTTCCCGTCCGTTGTGCCGGTCACCATAGTACAGCCAGACCTTTCCCCATGAAGGCGGTGACGTGTCGACAAACAAAACTGACCTTGTGGAATCGGAATTAGAGCCTCGGGACAAGCGGGGGGTAAGGTTGACGACCTTCCCCTCAGGTGCTTCGTTGTCAAAGTACCCGACAGAACCGTTCGGAAACATCCCTAGGCTCAGACGACGAGATTCCCCAGAAGAAGTGTGGAAGCTGTCCTTGGCTACTTCAAAAACTTGGCCGGCTACGGAGAGTTTGACGATCTTCTCGACAAAAATGCGCCCATTTTTGACAGGAATGTCATAGCGTTCCTGCGCTGCCAACGTGCTGTCATCGATCCACTCGTACTTGAGGATCGGGCCGAAGTGGATGAACCTCGTATCTTTGGTTGAATCAAGGCGCGTGACAAAGAGACTGTCGTTCCTGATTAGGGAAATGGATGTCTCTCCGGGTGACCACTTGGGGTCGCGGCCATACCCCACCAGAATGGGCTCACTTTTTTGAGCACTCGCTATGCCGGGCGCGAGACAGAGGCACAACAACCAAACGAACAACAAACGTTTCATAAGACCTCCCATGCTTTGTACCACCATAGCACGCAGTGGCATGTTCCAATTTGACTTCATCCCGCATTTCGTCCCCTTTGGCGAAATGCACTACATAAGAAGAACGCATAACTCAACGTTTTGTCAAATGCAAATTTGCATTTTGTTTCCCGCACCGTCACCGTTGGCGCCATATTTCCAGCCTCCAGGTCCCCCATGTCCAGGATCGACGACAATGATTGGATATCCCGCCACGGCGACGGCGGAAGCCCCGAAAAGAGCAAGAGCCACTACGATTATCTTCACTCGCATTTCAACCTCCTACTCCACCCTCAGAATATAGAGGGCGTTATTGTCATAGTCAGTGTACATGATGTAACGGGACGATGGCGAAAAGCTCGGTTCAATCTCGATCCTGTCGGCAGTGTTGGTCAATTGCCGCCGTTCTGTTCCATCGTACCTGACAAGGAAGATATCTGATTTCTCGATGTCGTAATGACCGTCCTTACAGACGGCGAAGGTGATGTTCTGACCCTGGGGATCCCAGCATGCCATTTCCGCCTTGCCAAGGTTAGCAATGATGTTGTCCAGCGTATCGAAGACGATAATCTCACCTCGGTGATTGTGGCAGAAGAATCTGTCTTGTGTGGGTGCTAGTCGAGGCAGTGACCAGGTGCTTGCGCCTTTGGTAATCAGCCTCCTTCTGTCCGTGCTGCCGTAATATAGGCATACCTTCCCCCACGGATAGGGATCCGTTCCAACGTAGATATCTGTCGGAGAAAGTCGGGGGGACAATGACCCGACCAGGTCTGGCGCAAATCGAACCGGTTCCTTTGCGGAGGCCTGATTGTCAAAATAGGCGGCCGTACCATCGGGGAGCCTGATGAGGTTGAGCCGGCGAGATTCGCCCGAGGCAGTGTGGAAGCTGTCCTTCGCTACTTCAAAAACTTGGCCAGCTACGGAGAGTTTGACGATCTTCTCGACAAAAATGCGCCCATTTTTGACAGGAATGTCATAGCGTTCCTGCGCTGCCAAAGTGCTATCATCGACCCACTCGTACTTGAAGATCGGGCCGTAGTGGACAAACTTCGTCTCTTTGGTTGAATCAAGGCGCGTGACAAAGAGACTGTCGTTTCTGATTAGGGAGATGGACGTCTCTCCAGGAGACCACTTTGCGTCCCGACCATACCCCACCAGAATCGGCTCACTCTTCTGAGCACTTGCCATGCCGTCCCCGAGACAGAGGCACAGCAGCCAAACGAACAACAGACGTTTCATAGGACCTCCCATGCTTTCTACCACCATAGCACGCAGTGGCATATTCCTATTTGCTTCGTCCCGCATTTCGTCCCCTTTGGCGAAATGCACTACTAAGAAGAACGTATAACTCTATGTTTTGTGCAATGCGAACTTGCATTTTGTTTCCCACACTTTTGCCGTTGGCTCCAAATTGACTGGCGTTGTGCCTATCGTTTTATGCTACCACCCCTGAATACCATCTGTCAAGCGTCTTATTCCGGTTCAGAAGCTCAGAACCACGAATCTCCCAACGGATGCGTCAACTTGCCAAATCTAACACCCGCTACATCGGTCGATACGCTTGATCCAAAGCTACCAACTCGTCAATCGTCGGAACTATCAAACTCACCTGTCGCTCCAGCTTCCGCAAACTCATTGTCCCCTAATATACCCCACATAACAATCCACAATCAACAAGAACCCTATTCTTGCAACAGCCCCATGAGAGTTCTTGCCTGGCAAACAAGGAGGATTAGCTGTTCTATCTCCTGCGCGTGGTAGCACGGATGTGGAAAGGCGACTGAAATGCCGCGACAATCGCCTTGGCCTTCTTGGGTCCAATGCTCTTGATCGATTTCAGTTGGTCTTCTGAAGCGCCGAACACTGACTTCAGATTCCCGAAGGTCTCCATCAACGTCTTGATATTGGCCGGAGTAAGTCCGGGTATATGCGCCAGAATCTGCTCTTGATAGTTGCCTTCCGTAGGCTGCTTCTCCTCGGCTTCGACGGGAATCGCAACCGGTCGCGTCTCTCTCTCTGAGGAAAACTCGGACTGCTTGAGCAACAGACTGATGTACCGGGCCGTATCTTGTTCTCCGGTAGTGAAGATGATCGGAATGCGTCGGCCCACCGACAGATAGGTGATGCCCGCGCGCACGGTGGTCGCAGAAGAACTGTCGACAGTCTGTTTACCTTCGACGATATACAACGGATCGGGAAAGTCGCGTTTGAATTCGATCGCAGTGCGATAGACCATCTTATTCTGAAGCTCAGCGACAAACTCATCCATCGTCCGCCTAATAATCGCAATCTTGCCGGCGGCGATGAAATCAACCAGCTTTAGCGGCGTAAACTTGATTGCTACCCCTTCCTTTTCCAGTAGTGGGATCAGACTGGATTCCTTCGCTCTGATGTTAGCGATCAACAGGTTTTCAATACCAGACAAGGGGTACCTCCGTACAATCAGCGACGATGTTTGTTTTTTCTAGCCCTCGGCTCAGATCGAATTCGCTTGCGGGAATACTTGCGACAACCTGAAGCCGGCTGACTCCACTGGGGCAGAGTCACTGGCGGCCGGCAGACAGCTTAAGTCCGTCGGATCGGAACGGTATCAATAAAGCGACCGCTTCCAAAAAATCAAGCGAAAATCATCGATCTCAAAACGAAAGCTATTCGGCCTAGCGATAGTCAGCAACCAACCGCCATTATCAGGTCTTGCGTTCCTTCTTCTTGGCCGCCGGGAAAAGGACGTTGTTCAAAATCAATCGATAACCCGGCGAATCCTTGTAAAGGTCCAACTCCGTCGGCGGATCGCCCACCATATGTTGGTAGTCTTCCGGATCGTGTCCACCCAACCAGGTGTAAGTGCCTTTACCGTAGTTGGCATGGATATAGCGAACTTCATCCTGTCCCTCTACTTCACCAAGTATTGTGACATATTTCTTGACCATTGACTTGCGGAACGCGGTCGTCTGTCCCATAAAACCCTTGACTGCACCCACGTGACACTGCACCAGCATTGTCGGCACCGGATCAAGTTTGGCAGCAAAGTCGAACAACTGGAAATAGTCGTTGGCGGCGTTGGGAATGTACTTCTGCCGATCAGGGTAGGTATCAATATCCGAATGCCGATATTCCAGCGGATTGGTTGAAACATCGAAATTCTCGAACGCGAAGCACTTTGAGTAATCCAGCTTGCTCTTATAGTCGGGGTCTACACCGTCGCCGTCAAATTCCTTTGGAACGATATCCGTATTCTCCGCCGCCAGCGCAATATCGAAGGTCTCCGTCGCCGAGCACATGGCGAACATCATGCCACCGCGCGCGACGTAGTCCTCAACGGCCGAGACCACCGCCTTTTTCAAATCCGATACTTTGCGGTATCCGAGCGCCTTCGCCATCTGCTCGTTGGCGGCAACTTCCTGCTGGTACCAGAGCGTATTGCGAAACGAGTTGTAGAAGCGGCCGTACTGGCCGGTGAAATCCTCATGGTGCAGATGTATCCAGTCGTATTCCTCAAGTTTGCCGTCGAGCACCTCAGCATCCCAGACAGTCTTATATTCGATTTCAGCGTAAGTTAGCGCCAGTGTCACCGCATCATCCCACGGCTCTTTGTTGGCGGGTGTATAGACGGCGATGTTGGGGGCCTTCTCGAGCAATACCGATTCCATATTGTTATCTTCAATCGTCTGCCTGATTGCGCCTTCATCGGCGGCACCCACACTCGTATACGAAACGCCGCGCAAGACGCAGATATTTTTCAGCCCCTCGAAATCATCCATCAGAAACGAACCCCCGCGATAGTTTAGCAACCACTCGACCGGAACCTGTTGTTTAAGGCACCAAAACGCCACACCGTAAGCTTTGAGATGATTGTTCTGCTCGTTGTCCATGTAAATAAGCAGTTTGTCTGCGCGTGTCGTTGACGGCCAAGCGATGACACAGAACAAAGGAACTATGGCCGAAATGATTTTACTTAACAAACTCATCTGCTACCTCAACCGCGCTCTCGGCACCCGGCTTCATGTATTCGACGCGCTGCGGCGTCACCTCGAAGAAGAAGAAATCCGGATCATCCACGCCCTTCCAGT
The DNA here is from genome assembly GCA_903903945.1 of uncultured bacterium. Lineage (GTDB taxonomy): Bacteria > Zixibacteria > MSB-5A5 > CAIYYT01 > CAIYYT01 > CAIYYT01. Next base: position 6,680 of record CAIVAP010000289.1, read on the forward strand.
ACTCCAGCACCGGATAACGGCAGGCTGTCGTAATCCTTTCTATCAGCTTCAGGTCGCGAATTTCCCGGGCCAGACCTTGTACGCGCAGATACCCGCTGTTGCCACCTTCACAAAGAAGTGTTACGAATTCCACGCGACCATCTATGGCGATTTGCTTGGCTTTGCGCGACGACCGAGCCGTCGCGAAATAGAAACAATCGCCGTCCAACATCAATGTTACCGGTCGCACCTGCGGAGCGCCATTATCCGACAACGAAGCCAGAAACGCCTGCGGGCGGTTCAACTGCGCCAGCCGCGAGCGCATCTCCTCGAGTATCAATTTGTTCATGTTCTCAACCTGTCTGATGATACAACCAGCCCCTGAATTCGCCTAAACATTGTCACGGTTCTCTCTTGCTTGCCGCCGCAATTGCTCGAAGTATTCAAGCCGCTCCTTGATTTTCTTTTCCAGCCCACGTTCGGTCGGATAATAGAACTTGCGGGTCTTAAGCTGTTCCGGCAAATCGGACTGGCCTGTGATTGCGTCCTCGAAATCGTGAGCATACTGATACCCTTTGCCATACCCGAAACCCTTCATCAAACCGGTCGGTGCGTTACGGATATGATACGGTACTTCGTATGCCGGTTCCTCTTCGATCGTGCAATTCACCCGCTGATAGGCGTCATAAACCTTATTGGATTTTGGCGCCGCCGCCAAATACAGCGCTGCTTCGGCCAGCGCCAACTCGCCTTCCGGTGAACCAAGAAAATGATAGATTTCCTTGGCGTTCAGGGCGACGGCCATGGCGTTGGGGTCGGCTAAGCCAATGTCTTCGACGGCGAATCGTATCATCCGTCGCGCCAAATAAAGAGGATC
>CAIVAP010000290.1 GCA_903903945.1 uncultured bacterium
ACGTCTTTGACCCCGGAGACATCCTTGGCGTATTCGGTCGTGAGTTGCTTCTGTGCTTCGCTGGAGGCCTCGCCTCGCAAAGTCACCTTACCATCAGTGACGGAAACATTGGTGTTGACGTAACTCACGCTCCGGTGAAATAGGAGCGTACCTCTAACTCTCTCACCGAGCCACGCGTCCGAGTTTGCGCTGGCGGGCGAACCTGTGACGCTAAGCTGATTATTCACGCTCTTAACCCCGGGCAGGCTCTCTACGGTCTCTTCGGCCATCGATTTGTGAGATTCTTCAGAAACTGTGCCCGTCAATGTGACGGCGCCATCCTTGGATTGAATTTTGATGGCATCACTCTTCAGATAGGTCTTGAAAACATATGAATCTTTGGCGGATGCCGCGATCCGATCATCCGTCTGCGACGCACGCAGAGTTGCGCTGGTCATAAATAGAAGCATTGCGATTAAAGCCGCCCCGGCTATCAGAAAGAATGTCAATTTCGTTTTCATTTCGTATTCTCCTTCATGTTTCTGTGACTGTATGTTGCATTGTCAAGATTTGATGAGGTGTGCCCGGCACCCTTGGAAAGAACCTGAGTCACCACCTTAAATCCATTGTGTTTACCTGTGGGCCGCACCTCCTGAGCGGAACACTCTGTCCTCCCGGGACTCACTTCTTTCAATGTCTTTTGCATCACCTAATGCCCGAACGTCCAACCGACAGTAGCTTTGAAGTCTGGTGCGTCGGCCAGGCCAAGTTTACCCTCTATAAAGAAATGCCCTGATTGACTGCCGGCCGATCCTTTCCCAATACCAAACTGCAGATAGACGCCGAGTTCGGACGAACTGCCCCCGTGCCTCCATGAGTAGAATACCGGACCAACCCCGCCGCCAAGATATGGCGTCCAAGCACCCCAGTCGGGGCGGAAGCGATAGTCAAGCTCAAAAGAGGGGGCAACCGTGGTTATGTTATCGCCAAAACCGATTTCCAGATTCGGTTGCATCATCAGGTTATTCGAAAGGTCGCCCAAATCAAAATGGATACCGACATGGAATTGATCGGGATTGACGGTGAGTCCAAGTCTCGGTCCGATACCGTGGACACCTACAGGCCGTCTGTTTCCGACGGCCGTGACACTGAGCAACAGGCTGATTAGCAGAGATGCAATGATGATTTTCTTCATTTTTTTATTCCTTTCAAAACAGGTTTAGTCCTCTTCAAGAGAAGGCAGTCATTCGACCTATGCTTCCGCTATTTCACAGCGATCTGCTTTGATTGCTTCAGATAGAACACAGCCCCCGTACCGGCGGAATGGACAATGTCCTTCTTGCCGCTTGCAGCCGCAGTTGCGGTACCGGCGGCGGCTCCCGCAGCAGCACCAATCTCAGTGCTACCTTTTTTGTCAACAATCTTGCCAATGATGCCACCGACAATGGCTCCACCACCGATCATCGCCACTTCTCTGTTGGTGTGCGAGCCCTTGATCTGGCGAATTTCATAGGTGTTGATGTTGACCCAGCTTCCGCCTATGTCCTGTATGGCTGTCAAGCTGTAAATTAGCTCAGCAGGAGTCTTGAGTCGACCTGATTCAACGACCTTATTTAGCACGCCTTTCACCGCAGCGTTTTCATCAAATAAAGTGTGACCATTCACAACAATGGGCCGAAGCAGCTTGGCTCGAAATTCCCTGCCCGTTTGATCGATGTCAGTGTCGACTGAATCGACGAAAATGATGGCTATTGCCGTGCTCTCAGGCATAGTAACATAGGCAGGGGTTTTCGCGACTTTCTCGGTCGGGGGCTTTCCAACCTGCTGCTCCGCTCTATTACCGCACGAAGCGATAAGAAGCACCAGCGAAACAGATAGGAACAGACCAATTATTCTGAGCATGTTAACTCCTTGTGAAATCCGAATCTACATTGTTATCTCAAACGCTGATCACTAACCCGTTCTTCTTCTCCTGACTCTGTCTGCGGTCATATTGTAGTTACTTTCGCACGCCATTTGATCATACTGATCCTCGAAACGGAACTTGCTCTTCAGGGAAAGTGTCAGACACTTCCTGAAGCTCTTTCTTCATTACTCCATCAATCATAGGGCTAATTAATCAAGCCGTCAATCGCTCGGAAGATTGAAAAGGTAGTTAGCCCATCGGAGTGGGGCGCTAATCGCGACTTTCATGGTCACGCACCTAAGCTTTCTTGATCAAACCTTTTTTGCACGGGCGAAGGTGGCAAGTTCCAAACGTGTGTGAAGAGCCAACTTATCCAATATGTTGCGAACATGGCTCTTGACGGTGAAGGCGGCAACCTTGAGTTTGATAGAGGTCTCTGTAATGCTTTTTCCTTCTGCTAGAAGGCAAATCACATCTTGCTCTTGCTTGCTCAATCTGACGGCAGCAATCACTCGATCCACAGTTCCCCCCTGAATTGCGCACTCTACGATCTGAGAAAAGAGCGAATCGGCCATTGTCGGGGGCAAAGTCTTTACTCCTTTGACAACCGATCTGATAGTATGCAGAAAATCGTCCAGAGTCGCGTCCTTCGGAATAAAACCTGAGACCCCAGCTTTGACAAACTCGACCACGTCTGAATGTACCGGGATCAAGTCCATGACGACTATTTCCGTTCCAGGGTATTGTTTCTTTATTGATTGAAGCACCCTCAGACTGTTACGACTCTTGAGGCCCAAGTCGAGTAGTACCACGTCCGGCACCAGCTTCTTGGCCTTCTCGAAGGCACTTCGATTGCCGGCAGACGATACCGCCCTAATATCCGCTTGTTCGTTGAGTATTGCGGTTGTCCCATCGCGCAGAAGCCGATTGTCTTCGATCAGCAGAACCTTTATCTTTTTCATAACTGAACGATTCCTTCATCAATTGATCAAAGGTCTTTCCAAGGCTGATGAGTCTCGCATGGAAAGACCGGGGCATTATCTATTCCTTGATAAGCTTACGACCAATTCTGCAGGGAATCAATAGCTCGGAAGGATGAAAACGTAGTTAGGTCTTTTGATGGATGTACTAATCGCGATCTCCGGGAGATCGCATGGGAGTCTGTTTGCTATTGCCTTGTGAATGGGCGAACATCGCCAACTCCAGACGAGTGTGGAGAGCCAGCTTCTCCAATATGTTGTGCACATGGCTCTTGACTGTATAGACCGCAATATTGAGTTCACTGGCGATCTCCTTATTGCTTCTTCCAGCGGCTATATGACCAATCACATCCTGCTCTCGGCCGGTCATTTTAACGGCAGATATCAATTTATCGATTTTGCCACCTTGAAGCGCTTGCTCCACGATTTGAGAAAAAAGCGAGCCGGTCATCGGCAAGGGGAGAATCTTTGCCCCCTTCACCACCGATCTGATTGTGTGCAAAAAATCGCGGAGCGTCGCGTCTTTGAGGATAAAACCTGCGACTCCCGCTTTGACAAATTCGACAACCTCTGCATGCGCCGGAATCAAGTCCATGACGATCACATGGGTTTCGGGAAATCGTGTCCTTAATAATCCAACTACGGTCAAACTGTCTTGATCTTTGAGACCCAAGTCGAGCAGCACGACATCTGGTTCCAGGTTCTTGGCCTTCTCAAAGGCTTCGCCATTGCCCGAAGACGAAATCACTTTCATGTCCGCCTCCGCATTCAGCATTTTGGCGATCCCTTCACGAAGAAGGCGATTGTCTTCTATCAACAAGACTCGGATTTTTGACATAACACAATTCCTCCTTCCTGATGCGTACTCCGAACCTCGCTGAGTCAATCCTTCTTTGACGGCACAATTGTAGCTGACCCAACTCAGCCAGGGCATAGAAAATTTAGTATTGACGCCTTAGGTCTGTCAAGGGAAAAGTGCAGTATCGCTTGACCAAGGTGGACGGAGAAGCAAAGTTTAGATAACGATAATTAACGCATAGGGATTTGTTCTGGCAGAATACTGTTTTGCGTGATTGGAACTGATGAAATTCGCCGTCCTTGGTGATTTGGCTCCGTGATCGAATCACTCAAACCTTGATGTGGCAAAGAACAACTCGATCACCGCGTTGTTGTAACAGTGCTGTAGGTCAAAACCGTTTCGGTTTTGACATCTCTCCTGTCCGGTAGTTCCCCAAACCCTTATTTCGACACTACAAACTCCGCCCTGCAATATCAACAATATACTGCACAAACAGAAGCGCAGTCAGGAAAGGAGAGGTTGTCCCATAAGTTTTGGCTGATGGGAGTTGGGAGAGAGAGTAGGGTGATGATCATTCGGATGAGGAGAGATGATTTATCGCCGCGAGGATGTCCATCAACTTGGTTCTTCGTGCCTTCAGGAGGAGGTTGCGGGTGACCGGTTATTACGATCCGGGGATGATGTTGATGGTATGGTTTTTCGCTTACTGTGATCGCAGTTGGCATTGTCGGGAGGTGTCGCAGCGTGTGCGCTACGATGTCCGCTATCGTTATTTTGTAGGTTCACAGCGACCGGACTTTCGGACGCTAAATCGATTTCGGCACGATCATCTGGATTTGTTGGCGGATTACTTTGCGGCTTTGGTGAGGCATTGCGAGGAGTTGGGATTGATCGACAGTTCGATAGTGGACTTGGATGGAACGAAGCTGCGAGCGAATGCTTCGGGACGGAAGCGCGCCAAAGACTCGCTGCGGCAGGAGATTGTCAACGAATTCACAAGGGGACGGCCCGAGGGTGCTCCAGTGCATTGCTGTGCGACAGCAAGTCATCAGGCAAGCGACAGAGTCGAGTGATTAACTCAACTCTGTCGCTAACTGTATTGATGCTAATGAGATGTTGTCGCTTCCGCTGGCGCAACCAAGAGTGGTTGCCCGGATTCGAGCTTCATCTGTGGGGATGACGGCGCCAAGACCGCGACACTCCCTACCACCATGCGGAACTTCACGTCTGTAAAGTTAAGTACCTGACAGACAACATCCCAGCGATCAGGTATGTAATCGTGGTTGTCATCGATGCCAATGCATTCGCAAGTTTTGGATGCTGCCAGGTGGCAATCGAATGATCCCTCGATGACATCTCCGAGGTTTGTGCCCCACTTGGTTATGTATAATGTGCCATAATCGGTGATTCCGCAATCGCACCCTCGATTGTTTGGATCACCTTCGACCGTGAACATCATGTTGTAGGATCTGCCGTCATGCTGACACTTAAGCAGTGCAGTGATGTATTCCTGGACGTAGCCGCCATCGTTCCAACTAGGTGAGGAATGTCCCTCTATCGGCCCGATTGGGTAGTGGTCGGGACCTGTCACTCGCCCCAAGTTCATAATGAAAGTGAACTGTTGTTCATCCTTGACCCCGCCGGCGATTGCCATCATTGTACGCCCCTCGGCGGTTATTGGCGCCGAGGCTACCACAATTGGATAATTGTACCTCTGCGGCGAGGAGCTGGCATCGATATAGAATTCGACCGACATAGTTCCATTAGGTGACATCCGTAGCGCGCGCGGCGCATCATGAATTTCATTCTCAACCGTAGTGACCTGCATTGAGTCGGGTTTGTAGTCGTTGTCAGGATGGATCGCTACTATCCAGAAGGTGCCGACCGGCAGGTCAAATGAGTAGCGTCCATCGTAAATCGTTTTGGAGTCTTCGAATGGTTGTCCCGCCACATTTCCGCGCACATAAATGAAAAGCTGGCTATCGAAGAGCGTGTCGTGCGTAGCATACATCGGATCCTGCCGCGCTCTGGAGTAAATCTCGTTGACAACTATACCCTTGACTGTGCCGGCCTTCTTGGACATCTCGATGGTGACGTTGGCAACCTGGTTCTTGGCGACAGTAACGCTGGCCGACTTGTCATTGTAGCCGGTTCTCGTTGCAGTCAGGGATTTCGCGCCGGCCTGAACATTCGCGAACATAAACCCGCCGTCGGCATCGGTTATCACGTCAGTAACATGTCCCGGAATCGGATTGTTGTCGTCGCCGCTGAGATGGACATTCGCTCCGGCGATCGGTCCGAAGGGAGATTCCTTCTGCATGACGTGGCCGGTGATGCCACCGAAGTCTTCGTTCGATTTCCAAATCTTAAAAACAGTCTTGAAGCGGGCATCCTTGATTCCGTAGGCGGTTTTCATCACGTTGGTGACTTTGTTGCCGATGTTAATACCCGCGCCGATAGCATAGACCATGGGACAGGAGGCCAGGTATTCCATCCGCTTGAGCTGCTTTTCCGAGATGGTCTTGCCCATGAGGCCTTCCACCCTTAGCCGGTACTTTTCATCGGTCGTGATCTTCTCGAATACTGTTTTGAAGACGAACCAACCGAGGTCAGCATACTTGCCTTCATTGACCATTGTGTGAATCTGAGACATATCCCAGGCATCATTGAGGATGAAGTCGAAGATCCAGATTTCGCCCTCGAAATCCTCGGTCTCCGCCTCCCAGCCGTCGACGCCGGAGAGAGAACTGTTGACAGCGCAGAGAACGTCTACCGTTCCACCCAGGAGTTCAAAGACAAAAGTGAAGAGTCCCGCTTTGTCAACCATTCGCCTCTCATCTTCGGTGAGCGAACTCCAATAGCTCTCGGCATCATTCTTCAAACCGTAGCCATACACAAAGACCTTCTGCGTGTCATCAGGTTGGTCTACCGTCAGATTGAACGTGGTGTTCGAAGGCGCCCAGGGGACCCAATCGTCTTTGAGAAAGTCGAGCATCGAACCGTTGGGTGAGAGGTATATCTGCTTGCCCGTTTGCGGGACATAGAGCAGAGCCCAGCGCCCATAGGCATTGGTGATATTGAAAGTGTTCCCGCCGGCGTGAGTCACAAGGTGCCCGCTGGTTTGGGTAGTGGGGGAAACGACAATCGTACTCTTGACGTCATCGCTGGCAGTGGGTTTGCGGAGCGAACCTGCTTTACCAAGCTTCGGGCTGCTGGATTGCTCCAACACTTCGAAATAGGCGTCGATTGCCCGCGCAATTAACCCCTGCAACTGCGCATTCGCATTATTGAGACAGTTGGGGTCAATCGCGAGTTTCTGCTTCAGCATGTTCTCCAGAGTGTCAATCTCTGCAAGCGTTTCGATGTCGGACATCGCCTGGACAGCCTTGGCCCTTTCGTTTTGGCAGACAAAAGGACTCATGAAGACAAGCGCCTTGGCAGTTGAGCGAGCGTCAAGCTCTACGGCTTGACCGGATGTCGGATCAGGATCAACAGCCAACATTAGAGCGGAGCCCGATTGATCCATTACCATTGCCAAACCGGGGATGTGCTCTGTGCCTTTGAACTTGACGGCACCGATGGAGTCAATGGCATTGTCCGAGTCAGCGAAGCCGACCACAAGATCCGACATCGTTACCGGAGTGCCGGTCGGAAACGAGACGGTACCCTTGACCTCAACAGTGGCCGGCCCGGGGTTCGTGCCTTTGTCCTTCTTGCTGCAATGGACTAGTAGTGTCGCGGTCACGATCACCGCAACCGTGATGCCGATCAGCTTGAATCTACGCATGATGTTGCTCCTCCTGAGGGGCGATATGACTAACTTGCATAGGGAATGTATGCCATGTTCGGGATTTTGTCAAGCGAATCGACGGGGCAAGCTGGCTACCAGAACACAAAACAGCGCCGCCGGTCTGTGTTGATCGGCGGCGCCGTTGTCACTTAGTTTGAAAGAAAGTCTCTAAACCACCGTTTTCCTATCGGGATGGCGTCTCTGACGCTTGGCGAAGTACACCCGGCATTGTGCCTGAACTATTCGGTATGAACGTGATCAAGTAGTCCGTCCCGACCAGAAGTCGGAAATCGATCTCGACCATTGCTTGAGAGCAACTGACATCCCATTGGTCGATTTTGCCATCGTGGTTTGTGTCGTTGCCGTTGCATTCACAAGTATTCCAACCGGCAAGGTCTAGAACACAATGGCCGGCAACAATGTCTGCCAATTCGGTACCCCATTGGGTAATAGTGACTGTCTGATTTAGACTTGCGCCGCAGTTGCAGCCAAAATCCTTCGCATCATCCCAAATCAGGTATGACATCGGGTATTGCACTGTTTGAGCATATAGGCAGTGTTGGCGTGTCGTTCCAAATGCCGCCATTGTCGGCGCACTTTTTCCGGAACAGCCAAAATAGTCGGCGCCACCTGCTCGATAGTCTCCGGCGCCGGTTATCATAACCGTGTCGAAGTCGATCTCAAACCAGTCATTATCGCTGTTGGAATTGCCCCTAACACCGGCAGCTCTCATAACTGACTGCGGTGCGCCTCCATAGTGGCACGCGCTTTCGTACAGGCTGGGTTTGAACAGACCTACGGCAGTCAGACTCAGATCGAAAGTCATCTCATATCCGCCCTGGTTGTCTGTATTGATGTATACCTTTCCGGTCATCTGCGGGTCAGGCTTAAGCACCAGATCGCGCGGGGGAGTCGCTGAGCCTCCTGCGATCGCAATACTAAAGGAATCAGCCTTATAGTCTTCATGAGTGGCAATCACCCACCAGTTGCCTGCACTCAAGCTGATAGAGTAGTTTCCATCGAACGCGTGTGTCCCTGTGTTCCGATGCTGCCCGCCGATTTCGTTCGCCTCGATATCAACCGTGCCCTTGAAGCCCGTTTGGCTGGCGCCATTGCGCACAAGGATTTCATTGAGCACTCTTCCGGTTAAGCCGGCGGTCGGCGCTTCGAGTTCGATATTCGCCGTTACGGTCTGATCTTTCGCTATCGTGACAGTGACTGTGTTGCTTTGATAACCCGTCTTGCTTGCAGCGATGGCATGCTGACCCACACCGATATTGTCGAAGCGGTAATGCCCCTGACCATCAGTGGTCACTTGATGTGCTGGATTAAGTGGATTGCCTTCATCACCGGCGATTGTCACTGTCGCGCCGGCAATGCCCAGGCCGCTGCTTTTCGAAGCAACCATTCCCGATACCGCGCCAAAATCCTCGAATTCGCGCCAAACCCTAAAATTGGTGGCGAAATCAGCGTTGTTCATTGCCAGCACGGCCTTGAATGCCGAGGTCAGATTGTTCGTGACGATCACTACCTTGGCCGGGACGTTCAGCCATCCGGCGAGTCTCAAGATCATGCCTTCGGTTAGATTCAGACCGACAGCGCGCGCAAGGAAGGCGCGGTAGTCCGCGGACGTTACCGCCTGACTTATGATCTGTTTGGTCAACCACCAGGAGCAACCGATTGGATTGTCGGCTTTGATGTACTCTTCAAGCCGCTGAACTATCTTTGCATTATCCACAATGAAGTTCCACCCTGACTTGCCCCAGAGCTGCGCAACCTTTTCATTGCCGAAAACTCTGGGTATGTTGCAGATCGCAGAGATGGTCGGAACGAACAGTTCCATCGTAACGGTCGTAATTCCACCGGCATGTGCGTAGTTTTTCTCGGAGTGGGACAGACTGTCCCATGCATTGCCCGGCCTCGACGAAAAACCGTAACCGTATAGTTCCACCCAGGACGTGTCCTCACCGGCGACGACGTCCATATTGAACCTGCGTTCTGAGGCGGGGAACGGTCGGTCATTTCTGATCCAGTCGAGCAGGTCGCCATTCGGGAAAACAAAGAACGTATCCTCAGGCGTACAGCAATAGCACCAGCGACCGTAGGAGTTGGTTATCTTGTAGGTGCTGCCGTTCTCCCAGGTTAGCCGCAGGCCGCTCATTGTGTAGGCGGGCTCGATTTCCGGTGGGCTGGTAGCCAGTTTGAGTGTGCTTCCGGACAATGCGCCGCTGACCGCATCCAGCCGCTTGCTGACTTCCTCCGGATAAGAGTTGAAATACGCCAACACCAAATCACTCAGACTGGCATCGATTTCGGCATCCTCTGTTCCGAGCGCTGACGGATCTGCGGAGAGTTTTGCGGTGATAATGTCTTCAAGATCCATCAGTTCCGGTAGCCCTTCCAGTCGCTCAATGGCTTCTTGAGCATGACTTGGATCGGCTATGCAGATGAATGGATTAAGAAATGCCAGTGCGATTGCGGTCGAATGGGCGTCAATCTCCAAGTGCGCATTGGCACTCGGATCGGGGCACACGCTAATCATCATCGGCGTCTGCTGCTCATCATAGGCCATTGCTACGCCTACGACATGCCCGTTGCCCTGAATTCTAAAAGCGCCTGTCGTATCAAGAGAGCTCTCGTAGTTTCCGAATCCGACAGTCAAGCCGTTCAACGCCGAAGTAGTTAGATTGGGGAAACTGACCGTGCCGCTCATTTGCACAACAGTCTGTGTTGGCGTTGTGCCCTTGTCTTTGCCCGAACATCCAATAAACTGGGTCAGACTCATCGCTGCGATCAGGATAATACTTGATACTCTTGTTTTGTTCATGTGTGTCCCGCCTTTCGTCCTTGCCAAACTACGCACTTGGAAATGGGCTCTCTACGCGGTTTCCCCCAATCTGACTCCAAGATTGAATCCATAATCTTTCTTCGGCAGATTGGATCGATTGCTCAATGCTGCACTTAGATTCCTCGCGGTTACTACCAGGAAATCGCTGGTGATTGAAGCTGAGACAGCGTAGTATGAATGTATGATTGCGCCGGAAATCAAGAAGTACATCGACGGCGATCCGCGCCAATCAGATATCGCCAAGCGTTTCGCCCATATTGAGTTTCCCGGCCATGAGACTGCCAAGTGCCTTTATAGCGCCATTTTTCACGCCGATTTCGAGTTCTACTCTCACTTTATCGGCCGCTTTGAGTGCCAGTATCAGAAATCACCGGAGTTAGTACTGGAGGGTTTGCTCGAGGGTTTTGGAGGTCACTGTATCGAGAAGAATCTGACCCTCAAATATCTCTTTCAGGAAGCCGGTTTCGACGATGTTGATTGCGTCTTTGGCGGCTCGATTCGCGGTTCCAATCGACCCTTCAACTCACGCAAGGCCGACGAAATAGGTATCGGCTCCTGGGTTTCCGGATTTGCCCTTCCACAAATCTTACATTGCTCAATCCTTCTGCGCGTGAACGGGAGGGAATACATCTTTGATCCCAACAACGGCCGCATGGGTCCGATAATCACCAGTGCTGAGGAATCCCTTCAACTCTTGCGCGATGAGGACAAAGCTTATTATGAGATGTATAACGGCAAGATGTACTATCAGCGAATACCGCAGCGCTACCACGAGCGGGTGTTGTATGTAAACAAGGGGGACGATGCCTTTGGGCTGCTAATGGCAGAACGGCTCGGCGTTATGGCGCGGGCAAATTTCGATATTATCGTGACAACTATTGACAACGGCGAAGACGCCATGCGCCGTTGGAGCCTGACGCCGTATTTGCGCGACGTCATTATCGTCGGGAATGATTTCCGCTTTTTGGATGGACAGCAGAAATCGTTACCGATTGACCAGAAACTCGCTCTCTCACTAAAGGAAACGCGCCGCCGGATCAATGAGATCGGCAGGAAATCCGACGGCTTCACCCGCTATCTGGCAATTCGCATCTTCAAATGCACTTGGTGGGAGATGTCGCGTCTCTCCACCTGGGTGCCTTAGCCGAATTAACAGTGGCACCCAAAACCCGCGTCCCGATTCCATTTGCACCGTCACCCCAGCTTTCCAAACCAGAGAGCAGATAGCTTACCTGTTGAGGCCTATCCCGCATTATTCATAAACTGTTTTTGCTGGTGTGTTGAGGAGGGTTTTGTTGGTATCTGAGGTGCGGCAACAGGATCGACAGGTGGAATGGGGGTGAAAGAGATTGGTTAATGGGACTGTTGCAAAATGAGGTTCTCATTGATTGTGGATTATTATGTGGGGTATATTATGGGGGAATGAGTCTAAGGAAGGTGGAGCGACAGGTGAGTTTGATAGTACCGAAGATTGACGAGTTGGTAGCTTTGGATCATCCGTTGCGACCGATGTAGCGGGTGTTAGATTTGGCAAGTTGACAAGGCCGTTGGGAGATTCGTGGTTCTGAGCTTCTGAACCGGAATGAAACGCTTGACAGATGGTATTCAGGGGTGGTAGCATTAAGCGGCAGGGATATCGCCAGTCAATTTGTAGCCAACGGTGACGGGCGGGAAACAAAATGCAACTTTGCATTTGACAAAATGTTGAGTTATACGTTCTTCTTAGTAGTGCATTTCGCCAAAGGGGACGAAATGCGGGACGAAGTCAAATAGGAACATGCCACTGCCGACTGCGGTGGTATAAAGCATGGGAGGTCTTATGAAACATCTGTTGTTCGTTTGGCTGCTGTGCCTCTGTCTCGGGGACGGCATGGCAAGTGCTCAGAAGAGTGAGCCGATTCTGGTGGGATATGGCCGCGACCCGAAGTGGTCACCCGGAGAGATGTCCATCAGTCTGATCAGAAATGACACGTTGTACGTCACCCGCCTTGATTCCGCGCACCAAACTTCTGCCATTCATGCTGGCCCAATTTTCAAGTACGAGTGGCTGGATGACAGCACGTTGGTTACTCAAGAGAGACGATATTTCGACGCCAAAGACGGCAAGCGGATGGTCGAGAAAATCCTGAGAGTTTCCCTGAGCGGCAAAGTGGAGGAAGCAGCCAATGACAGCTCCCGGGTGTTCAGTCGGGAGGGGCGACGGCTGGGGTTGATGAAATTCGCTGACGGATCACTGGGGTATTCTGATTACGCACGGGGAGAAGAGGAAATCGTGAAGTTGTCGACAAGGGCGTCAACCGCCATGTCCGCCGAAAAGGCCAGTAGTTCCTTGTTTGTAGACACTGATCCCGCGTCTTGGGGGAAGGTCTGGCTATACTACGGCTCGAAAGACAACGGAAGGCAAATCACAAAAAGCGCAAATACCTATTCGCTACCGCGGCTCGCGCCGACGGGAGACAAGTTTCTTTGCAAGAATCACAGAGGCGAAATTGTTATCTACGATACTCTGGACAACGCACTGGCAAACTTGGGAAGAGCGGATATGGAATCCTGGGACGCTTCCGGGCAATATGTCGTTTATTGTGGCTGCGCCTACAGCGAATTCGACATAGAGAAGTCGGACATTTTCTTGTCGAAATATGATGGTACCGAGACAGTGCAATTAACTGCCACTCCTGATATCATCGAATTTGAACCTGCTTTTTCCCCATCATCGCGTCATATCATCTACTCAAATGAACGCACGGGCGCGATCTATGTGCAGAGAGTGAGGTAGGGTCGCATGACAATTCAAAGAACGATTCTGATAGCTTGCCTGATTCTGTTTGCCGCAACAGTTCAGTTGTCGGGCTCCGTTGTGGTGATTGATCCGGGACATGGCGGACCCGGCGCCAGCCAGTTTGGCTCCAATGGTGACGGCGCTGGCACGTGTGGGCCCACACCTGATCCGATGTCGGAGCAGTGGGTGAATCTACAGGTAGGACTTCATATGAAATGGCTCGCTGATCATGAGCTTTATTGGGGAGTAACTCCGAGAATGACGAGAGAGGATGAAACGACATATGTGTCGTTGCCCGACAGAGTCCAGAAGGCAAAGAACTTTAATGCATATTACTTCCTCTCGATACACCATAACGGTGACACCAGCGCGGCAAAACAAGGAACAGAGGTCTTTTGGAGCGATTCGGGCAAAGCGATTTGGGGGGATCCCCAAGATCCGGACAGTACATTCTGGAGAAGCACGGAGAGTCGGGATTCGGTTTATGCAATGAAGGTCTTGTTGCGTCTAATTGGCGCCTGGGGCTATACCAACAGATGTGACGTTTATTGCGGTAAGCCGGATTGCATGAGTGGTTGTGATGAATCGCGCAGGGCTGATCACAAGTTCGTTCTCAATCACAGCCATGACAACTACTACTGCGCATTGAGCGAGGCATCGTTCATCACCAATTACCTTGAGGAATGGAAGTTTCTGAACGACTGGTCGACCAATCATATTACTTCTGAAGCTAACGCGCTTTACACCGGAACCCGCAGTCATTTCAACAAGGGTGGTATCGCTCAACTCAGCAACACGTACCTCGGTGGACCAGGCGACGAAATTGCGGTAGATGGCATAGTGTATACCACGCCGATTCAATTTGCCTGGGAGGTTGGCGAACAACATGCTTTGCAGGCAAAGAATCTCTTTTTCTCCGGAGGTTACTATTACTATTTTCATCACTGGGTTCACCTGGATCCGGTTTTCCATCAGCCAATGGAAACGCACTACACCACGGACTGGTATGTAACGGTCCCGCCGGAGTTTGACTTCCACATCTATCTCGCCTATTTCACCGGCGGACCGTATTCCTGCGAAATCCTTGAGCCATACGGAGGCAACACTTACCGCGTCGGCGATACCCTGCAAATCATTTATACCTGCGACGCCGGTGTTGAATACACCACACTGGTGGACGTGTCCCTTGATCGACACAACGGTCATAGCGGATATCCGGAGGTAATTGCGCAGAATGTACCGTATCAAGACGGTGTTCGTTGGGTGATCAACGGACCCGAATCCGATAGTTGCTTGATGAAGGTCGCGATCCACGACTTCGTGGGCAATTCCGCCAGCGCCATTTCGGAACACTATACTTTCAAAGTCCATTCTTCTTTTTGCACTTCCTGCGGTGATGCCAGTGGCGATGGCAAGATTAATATTTCTGATGCGGTGTTCTTAATGGCTTACATTTTCGCGGGTGGCACACCTCCGGGAGACTGCAATTATGCTCACGGCATGGGGGACGCCGATGGCAGTGGCACTGTGAATGTTTCTGACGCTATATAACCTAGTCGCCTACGTGCTCTCGGGGGGCCCTGCGCCGCACTGCCAAGGCATGTAATCCAAATAACCCTTTACCTGCAAGACCGCGGGTGGGTTCATTTTCCGGCCTC
>CAIVAP010000291.1 GCA_903903945.1 uncultured bacterium
ATCTCGACAGTGCCTTCCCACGGCTCCAATTGACCGACCAGCAATTTGACCAGCGTTGATTTGCCGGCGCCGTTTCTGCCGATCAGGCCGACTTTCTCCCCTCGCTCGATTTCGAAACCGATGTCCTGAAACAGCGGGGTATTACCGAAGCCAAACGAGAGATTGTCCACTTTGAGAATCGATTGGTAAGCGCGTCGTGATACTTGCAGGTTGATTGCTGCGCGTTTGACCTCGGATGTCGGACTTTCCAATCGCTCCAGTTTGCTCAGGGCAAGCCGTTTCGACTGTGCCTGCTTGGTCTTTTGGCCGGCGAGATTGCGACGGATGAAATCCTGAATGTTTTCGATTTCCTCCTGCTGCTGCAGATAGTGCTTCAACTGGAGGCGACGTCGCTCGTTGCGTTCGTCACAGTAGGCGGAAAAGTTGCCATGATACGTTTCCAACAGGCCGTGATCCAATTCCACGATCTTGTTGACGACATGGTCGAGTAAGATACGGTCGTGGGAAACGACAATCAGCGAACCCTCAAATGTCTGCAGGTATTCCTCGAGCCAGACGGTCGATTCGATATCGAGATGGTTGGTCGGCTCGTCTAGCAGCAGTAGATCGGGTTGCTGCAACAACACTTTCGCCAGTGAAGCACGGTTGCGCTCGCCGCCGGAGAAACTGGAGATCGGGCGATGAAATTCGCTTTCACTAAAGCCGAGTCCCACTAACGTACTCTTGATCACCGTGTCAAGATTGTACCCGCCCATCATTTCCCATTGGTGTTGCAGTTCGCCGTATCGTTGGAGTGATTCTTCCGAACCGTCCGCTACCGCCAGTTCGAGATCTTCCAACTCGGCTTTGATTTTGAGCATTTCCGAGTAAGACTCGAGCATTGCCAGGAAGAGCGAGTAGTCGGAAGCTATTTCGTCCTCCTGTGAAACATAGCCGAGCTTGATGCGGTTGCTCAGTGTCACCGAGCCGTCGTCGGGGAGCACCTGTCCAAGGGCGATTTTCAGAAGAGTAGTCTTGCCGACACCGTTAGGACCAACCAGGCCGATCCGCTCGCCACGGACAACGGATAAGTCAATCCCCTTGAGCAACTCAGTGTTGTTGTAAGTCTTCTTGATTCCGGAGAATTGCAGGAAGATCAAGTCGAAACAACCTCGGTCTGTTTTCCGCCGTAGGCGACCGCCATTTCAATCATCAGAAAGATGAATCCCATCAGCAGAAACAGCTTCCACAATTCGGTTCCGAACCTTGCGGAAGTAATCAAAGTCGTAGGGTTGGCATTGTAATCGAGCACGATCACCCTGACGCCGGCTACCTTCTTGCCCACCGTAGCAGGGTCGCTGTACGCGGTCTCCGATTCCTCGGGAGGGAAATTCACCGCAAAGACGTCAATCGGCGTTCCGTCTCCCACAATTTTGTAGATGCCGGGATTCTGCAAGCGACCGAGATTGAAGACTACGGCGCCGGTGCGGAAAGCCGGTGAAAGCAAAGTTGTGTCGTTCGTGGGAGTGACGAGTACAAACTGCTTCGCGTTCTGCGCGCTCAGTTCGCGTGTTACTTCCGTACCGGATACGATGTTCTCGCGCTGATTAAGCGGCTCGGAGACGAGATACTCGATCGAGCGATTTAGCAGAATCACCATAAAAGGTCGATTAACCAGATCGCTAAAGCGATTGTCGAGACTGAAGGTATACAACAGCGCTTTGCCCTTGCCAACACTCCCTTCAAGCACCGCCGGCAGGTTGTCAGAGAAACGCGCCAGTACGCGCGTTGACGCTTCTTCTACGGTTCTGAAGTGCCCGAGGAATTCAGCCTGCGGCAATTTATCGGCGGTAAACTGCTTGTAAGGTGAGAACAAAGGATGGTCAAAATCAAACTTGTTGAGCAAATACTTCCCGGCCTGGGGTGTCGGAGTCGGCGGAGCCTCGGTTACGTGCAGCCGGAAAATCGAGGAGGCAATCTTGTCGGAGAAATCGCGCATGTCGATATTTGGACGCATCATGAACAACACCGCACCACCGGAATTCACATAGCTGCGCAGACTTGATACGAGAGCTGCAGGCATCTGTCCCTTCAGATTGACAATGACGGCGTCATAACCGAAAAGGTTAGCCGTACCGGCCTGAAGCGTGCCGATCAAATCCACTTGCTTCGTGAAATTCCCTCCGGCTGATGGTGACAGCGCCTTTTGCACGTAGAACGCTTCCTGATCATCATCCGACACCAGCGCCACTCTGCTGCTGGACGGAATCTTCATGGCAAAATTGAAGCGGTTGTCAGGCAGCAAGTCATCATCGTCGATGCCGACCGAGCCATACATAAATCCGGTGCTCGGCGCATTATGCTTGAATGTGACTTTGCCTGTCGCGGCCGGCGCGACGGTCAGATCCGTCTGCACCACCGTCTTGTCATTCAGATCCAGCGAGACCAGCAAATCGGCTGAGGTTTCACTCTTGAAATTGTGGACTTCGCACTGCAAACTAAACTCTCGTCCAGCGGTAATCAATTGGTTGGGGAACTTCACCTGATCCGCAGAAACATTGTCGATCGCTCCCGGTGATACGCGAGTGATGAACAGCTTGACATCAAGATGCTCGGTTTGGAAAAGCTCAAACTCAAGGTTGCGCCATGCCTGTCCCTGGAGATCACTGATCAGGTAGACTTCCAGATTCGGATCATGGCTGCCTTTCAGCACTTCCAAAGCCCTCGCGAACGCCACCGGTGGAACTGCGGCAGTAAACGATGGTTGCATCGATTTCAAGAATACCTTGAGCCGTTCATAATCCGATGTCGGCTCGCCGGAATCATAGAGAATCGTCGAGCCGAAGCCGATGATCTCGACTCGTTCCTTTTCGGTGAAAAGGCCAAGTATCTGCGTTGCCTTTTCAATGCCCCGCTCAAAGAAGCTTCCGGCGTTGGTTTCCGACATCGATGAACCAGAGACATCAAGAAGCAGGATTGCCGTTGTCGTGCTCTTGCCCCCCAGTGACGGCAGGTAGCCGCCTTTGATCGCGGGACGCGCGAAGGCAAAGGCAATCGCCAGAAGTGCCAGCGTGCGCAGAATCAGTAGCAGTATTTGCCTGATCCGTATCTTGCGCATTCGCGTCTTCTGCAACGACAGCAAATACTTGACAGTGGAGAACTCGACGATTTTGACACGTTGGCGGTTAAATAGATGCAGAAGCAAGGGAATGCCGGCGGCGGCGGCGAACAAAAGCAGGAAAGGATTGATAAAGTTCATATCTGTTTATACGTTGGCGCAGTCCGCGTGTCAAGACATCTGCACGCCCGCGGTTAGTTGTGATAGGCTTTTTGCAGGTACTTCTCCGCCTCTTGGCGATCGAAATAGGCGGTCGGGTACTTCAGCACCTTGCGGTAATTTTCCAAGGCGGTTTTGCGATCTCCCAGGAGATCGTGTGTTTGTCCCAGCGCCAAGAATATCTGACCAAGATAGAACATGCGTTCTTCCAGAAAGAATGCCAAGTCAAGATAATCGAGAGCCACCTTCGCTGAGCCGAGCCGCACAGCAGCCTTACCGGCGCGCAAATAGTGCAGTGGATTATCGCCGGCGCCGCTGGAGATCATCACTTTAGCATGATCGAATGCGGCCTGATAGCGACCACCAGCCGAATCGACCTGTCCCGCGGCCACGTAGGCGTCACCGAGAGCGATGTCAATGTCAATTCCGTTGGCCGGCAGCTTGTTCTTCGCAGCCGCTTGCTTGTATAAGTTGACCGATGGTGCGAACCGGCCCCTGGTCAATTCAATCTGTGCCAGCTTCTGGTAGACGTAAGAGTCGGTGCTGTCGGCTTGTGCCGCCAGCAAGTATAGACTGTCGGCGGCGGCCACTTTTCCGTCAGCAAGCATCATATTCGCAAGAAACACTCGAGCAGTTGCCTTGGCTTTTGCCTCAGTAGTGTCATTTGCAATCAGATAGCGGAAGAATTGGGCTGCTTGAGTATAGTCGCCATAAGTGTAATAGAGATTTGCAAGTGTCGAACCGAAAGAGGCGGTGTCGGCGGTCGCGGCCAATGCGGCCTTCGCATACAGCATCTGGTCATCCGTGTGCATAAACGCCTGCGCATGAGCGATGTAGTAATTATACAGCGACCCTGATATGGGTACTGTATCAAGATAGCCGTGCCATTCTTTTTCGATCTCCGCCAGAGACTGTCCATAGACCTGCTGAAACGTCTGTGGCACG
Organism: uncultured bacterium; assembly: GCA_903903945.1. Classification (GTDB taxonomy): domain Bacteria; phylum Zixibacteria; class MSB-5A5; order CAIYYT01; family CAIYYT01; genus CAIYYT01. The sequence continues at coordinate 4,202 of CAIVAP010000291.1, forward strand.
GTCAGGTCGGTCGACTGCTGATACCAGTCGCGGAGTTTCTTTAGACCGCGCGTCCGGAGCATGTAAGTGGTAAAAGAACCGACCGCCATCGACGAAGTTGTCCGATCCAGAGCACGGTATTTGCGCGTAACTCCGAGAGTCGTCAATTCCGGCAGTTTGCCGTTTTTCAGGTCATCCTTGGCATACAGATCGCAGAACTCCGGCGCGGAAGCGACTCCTTCGAGCAGCAGGGCAGGCGCATAGCCCCAATTGCGCAGGAAACGCAACGACATTACGACTTGCATGTAGAGCCGGTTTGCCAACGGGGAATAGTGAGCGAACACATTGTTACGCGACAAGTCGATCGCGTTATCCCAGCGCTGGTCCCAGCCGACATCGGAGATATTGCACGGTGATATGTAGAAATAGACCTTTGCCTGATCGGTCAGATTGAAAATTGGAGCGATTTTTTTGTAGTCAAATTCGAACGCGTCGCGAATCTGATTCCAGCGATAATCGCCAAGTGATTGCTTGATATAGTAAAAATCATACTTGCCGGAAGGATCGGACACGAAACTGGAATCGGCAAATCGGTAGCCGCAATCGTTCGCAGTGTGACCAAGCGAATCGAAGGTCAGCCGAATTCGATAATACGACTGTCCGCGGATCAGCGCCGAGTCAAAGAATACCGACGCACCCTTGAAGACAGTCTTTTGATCCAAGTAGTTCCGAGGCTTGGCGCCAAGACAGTTGACCATAGATTGCAGTTGGACAGATTTTGCGCCAAGCGAATCGGCGCGCAAGCGATAGGCAAAATTGCCCATTGAGAATTGAAAATCTTGCGAGAGCGGAGCCACAAAGCTGCGGCTGTCGACGACTTGCCAAGCGGAGTCTTGATATTTCTCCATGAAATCGCAGGTAAAGTTGATCGCATTCGGCTTGGCTCCCCAAGCATTCGTACTACCGATTAGAATTATGAGGGCGCTAAGAAAAAGGCGCGTGATCAAATCATTCCTTCCCGCTTATGCTTCTGAGCATCAACTATCTTGTTGCCGCTCAGGACCGGAACAACACCGATCGAATCAACGGTGGCTGCCGTGATGATGTCGCCGCCAAAACCAAGACCGATCAGATAGCGGGCGTGATCGGCCTGATTAAGCACCGATTCTACCGACTCGCTTTGATTCTTATACAACATGTGGGCCACTTGCGCCGCATCATTGGAGATTTCGTATTTGTCCCCTTCCAGCATGCGGTCGATGATGGCGCCACCGCAGAAGGTGTCCTCCAGTGAGAAATTGCCCTGTTTTCCGGCACACACGATAGCCACATCTCTATCGAATTTCTTGACCGTATCGACAATAACCGAAAGGTTGACAAATCCGCATACCAGAGTCAACGAGCTGGCGGCGCACTTGAGAATCGCGCGCGAACCGTTGGTGGAGGCGAAGACTAGTATCTTGTTACGAACGACCTGCTCGCTGTATTCCGCCGGCGAGTTGCCGAGGTCGAATCCCTCGATCTTCAAACCTTCTCGCTCACCGCAGACCAGGACGCTGTCGCGATCAAGATTGGCGCGCATCGCGGCGGCGTCGCCGACGGTGGCAACGGGTATGATCTCGCGACATCCATTCTGAATAGCTGTGCAGATCGTGGTTGATGCTCGCAGCACGTCAACAACGATGGCGACTTTACCTCTGATTTTGGCTTCGGTCAGAGGTTGTGGAGAAAAGTACAGTTTGACTTTCATAAGACTTATTTGTGGCTGCCTTCCTTGTAGAATGCACCCTTGATAACCTCGGCGGCATAGCGCTTACCACGTATGTCGATATCAACCGTCTCTCCGACTTTTCCGTATTGGCTCCCGACATAGCCCAAAGCAATGCCGACCTCCAATGAAGGACTAAAGCAACCCGATGTCACCTGCCCGACGTTTTCGTTTCCGACGAAAATCGGATACCCGTGACGTGGGATCGCCTTGTCTTTGAGTAACAGTGATTGTAATTTTCGCTTGGGTTTGTTCTGTTTCATGGCCACAATCGCGTCCCTGCCAACGAATTCCCCCTTCTCGGGTTTACAGATCCAGCCCAAACCCGCCTCGATCGGGTTGGTCGTTTTGTCTATGTCGTTGCCGTACAACATGTAACGCATCTCCAACCGGAGGCTGTCTCTGGCGCCCAGGCCAATTGGTTCGATAGCGAACGGCTTCCCGGCCTCGGTCGTTCTGTTCCACAGTTCTTCTGCAGTTGAAGGGTCGCAATAAATCTCGAAGCCGTCTTCGCCGGTGTAGCCGGTGCGACTGAAAAGGGTCTCTCTGCCGCAGATCTTTGCCTCAGCGGCTTCGTAGTAGCCAATTTTGCTCAAGTCATAGTCGGTGAGCTTTACCATCACACTTTCAGCGTTCGGTCCCTGAATCGCCAACAAACCAATCTCGTCCGAGCGATTGGTCATCTCCACACCTGCCGGCTTATGCTCCATAAGCCAAGCCCAGTCTTTGTCAAGATTGGCGGCATTGACGACCAGCAAGTACTGATCTGGCAGTCGGTAAACCAGCAAATCATCAACCAGACCACCGTCAGGGTAGGGAAGCGAGGAATACTGCACCTGATACATCTTCAGGGCGGCGGCATCGTTGGTTGTCATTTTCTGGATGAACTCCAACGCCTTGTCTCCCTTCACGAAAAACTCCCCCATGTGCGACAGGTCAAACAATCCAACACTCTGGCGGACTCTGAGATGCTCTTGATTGATCGAACGGTATTGAATCGGCATGTTATAGCCGGCAAATTCAACCATTTTACCGCCGGCCTGCTCGTTGAGTTTGGTAAATGGCGTGTTCTTTATGTGTGTCATGATCCCTTGCTCGGCGTTGAAGTGAAAGTACTCCGTACAGCCCCTCATAGACTTGGCATTCATACTACCGAAACCGTCAGCCGCCGTCAACCGCTTTTTCAGGCTCTGTTGGCTGGGGTGGCGATCGGTGTCTTTATGTGTCGAGCAGACGCCAAATCAGGGTGTAGATTCAATCTGCCGAAAAAAAGGACGACCTTTCAGTCGTCCCATACACTGATAGAGAAGGTGCGAACAAGCTCGAATCTACTTTTCGCCCGCCTTGGTGAAATTCAACAGCCCACCCGCAAGCAGAATTCTCACTTGGCGCGACGAGAGATCAAACTGTGCTTCGAGGTCGTAGCCCTGTGTAACATTCTTGATCGTGACACGGTTGCCCTTCTGCAGTGACGCACGCACATTCGGAATTTCCAGTTGATCATCCTGCTTCAGTCGGTCGTAATCAGCGGCATTCACAAATGTCAGTGGCAGAATGCCGAAATTGACCAGGTTCGATTTGTGAATCCTCGCGAATGACTTGGTGAGTACAAACTGCAGCCCGAGATACATTGGCGCCAGCGCCGCGTGTTCTCGTGACGACCCTTGGCCGTAGTTCTCACCGCCAATGACAGCGCAGCTACCAGCATCCTTGGCACGCCTGGCGAAAGTCTGATCTACATAGAAGAAAACGAATTCCGAAATCGCCGGGACATTCGACCGTAATGGCAGAATTTTGGCGCCCGCCGGCATGATATGATCGGTAGAGATATTGTCGCCCAGCTTTAGCAAGGCCTTTCCGCTTAGCCCATCAGGCATTGTTCCACGAGTAGGAAGCGGTTTGATATTCGGTCCACGCAGGATTTTGGAGCGTTCGCCCTCCTTGGCAGGAGGGATAATACCGCGATCATCGATATAGAACTTCTCAGGCAGGTGAACAACCGGAGGCACGCCCAAGTCTCGCGGATCGGTAATTACACCTGTCAGAGCTGTTGCGGCACAGGTTTCGGGTGAGGCGAGGTAGACGTAAGAATCTTTGGTGCCGGAGCGTCCTTCAAAATTGCGGTTGAACGATCGTACCGAGACCGAGCCGGATGCCGGCGCCTGTCCCATACCGATACAGGGGCCACAGGCTGATTCGAGTATTCTCGCTCCGGCCGCTATCAGTGTCGCCATCGCGCCCGAATCTGCGACCATTTTGTACACCTGCTTTGAGCCGGGAGTCACAGTCAGATTTACGTCGGGATGAGTCTGTTTGCCTTTGAAGATGGCGGCAGTGATCTCGAGATCGTAGAGCGACGAATTGGTGCAGGAACCCACGCACACTTGTTGTGCCTTGGTACCGGCGACCTCACGCACTTTCACCACACTGTCGGGTGAATGCGGTTTCGCGATCATGGGTTCCAACTTGCTCAAATCAATTTCTATGTTTTTGTCGTAAGTCGCCCCCGGATCGGCCGCGAGTGGCTTGTAGTCTTTCTCCCGACTTTGTGCCTTGAAATACACGAGGGTGTTTTCATCGGCAGGGAATATCGAAGTCGTCGCTCCCAGTTCGGCGCCCATATTAGTGATCGTCGCGCGTTGCGTAAGAGTCAATGATTTGACCCCTTCGCCATGATACTCGATGATATTGCCGACGCCGCCTTTCACCGTCAGTTGCCGCAGCACTTCCAGAATTACATCCTTACCGGTCACCCAGGGCAACAACGCACCGGTCAAATGTATACCGACGACGTGCGGACAGGGGAGATAAAAGGCTCCGCCTCCCATGGCGACGGCAACATCCAGTCCGCCGGCGCCGATGGCGATCATACCCACGCCGCCGCTGGTCGGCGTATGTGAATCGGAGCCGAGCAGCGTCCAACCCGGTACGGAGAAGCGCTCCAGATGCACCTGATGACAGATGCCATTGCCCGGTTTGGAAAAGTGGATACCGTAATTCGAGGCGACCGACTGTAGATAGAGATGATCGTCTGCGTTTTCAAATCCGGTTTGCAGCATGTTGTGATCGACATACGACACCGACAGCTTGGTCTTGATCCGATCCAGTCCCATGGCCTCAAATTGAAGATAGGCCATAGTGCCGGTAGCATCCTGAGTCAGCGTCTGGTCAATCCGGATGCCGATTTCTGCCCCCGGTTTCAACTCGCCATCGACGAGATGTTCTCTAAGAATCTTGTAAGTGAGATTATCAGCCACTTTTTCCTCCTTGCAGTCCAAAGATCGTTGCCATTTTCCTGAAAATGTCGGCAACGCCTCAATGTACGTATAATAAGCGCGGTCTATGTGCAGTTTCTACCGCCCGTTATCACTAAGAACTGAGCAGCATAAGATTGTGGACTAAGTTTTGGAGGTTGGGTTCGCTCTATTCGGGAGAAATTGGCTTACGAATTCGACGAAATCAGATCCATCGGCAGATCTCCGCAATCGGCACCAGCACCCAAGAAGACGGAGGGGATATCAACAAGAAGGCTGCACGGCATAAATCTGCTCGGAACGCGCTGCGCCGAAGCTAAGGGGATGGCACTGGTTTGCCGCTACTCAAGCTGGAACTTCAGCGTTGCCTTTACAGTGACCTCGCGATCCGCTCTGCTGTTTAGCCTCGCTTCCAGTGAAGCCGCCAGCACCGCTTGCTCGAATCCCCAGCCGGGGGTGGAGCAGTGAACCACGCGGGCATCTTTCATTTTGCCCTCTCTGTCGAAAGTGATCTGCACGTCGACCACTCCCTGCTTCATCGCCAGCCTGGCCTGACGCGGGTACATCGGCTCGATGTAGAGCTGATACTTGTCAGCGTCCTCAATGGTACGGGCACTATCGCCTTCGGCAGGTTTGCGCGGCGTTAGTGGGGCTTCTCTGATTGGTTTCCCTTTTGGAGGAACCAACTTGTTCTCAATGTCCACCAACGGTTTGGTTTTGCCGCCACTAATGCCGGTCGCGTAGACTTCGCCCGCTTTCGCCGTAGAAGTAGGCAAGGTCGTAATTGCGAAGGCAAGCACAATACCGACCACGAACACCAACATCTGGTTCGAAGCCGTACTCGTTTTCATCGCCTTCTCCTCCTCTCACTATTATCCAACATGAAAACATCCGGAAAAGTGCCTGTCAAGACAACAAATATCTAAGCCGATTCAAAAATAAGTGAATCATCAGCTTTTTCGCCAACAGGGTATCTTTCCGGATCGAGTGTCAAACGAGTCTACAGAACCACCTTAAGATAGCATCAAACAGGTGTTTAGTCAAGCTAAAACTGTCACTTCTCGTTCTTAAGCAAGAACTTGATCTCGTACGACACCCAGATGGCGACCGGCTTGTTGTTGAACATTGCCGGCTTCCAAGTCGCCTGCTTGGCGGCAGTCAATGCCGCTTCCTCGAAGCCAACCTTTTTACCGGAACCCTTGGCAATCAACGCTTGTCTGATGTTGCCCTGTTTGTCAATGAGGACTTTGACCCAAACACTGCCTTCGACGTTCGCCTTCTTTGCCGAGTCGGGATACACTGCTTGTGGCTGGCTCTCCAACACCGGACTGTCATCAATAGCTATAAACTCGTCCGGCGAGGGCAACGATTTGTCAACGATCTTTGCCGAATCAACACCCTTGTTAGAGACATTATCCGCCCGGGCAGTACCTGATGAACCAACAGTAAACGTACACAGGAGCGTTAGCAACGCTACCAGCGACATTCGCGTAATCGCAACGGTCATATCCGCCTCCTTGAGTTCTGCAATTGTTCTCCGACCGAACCGAGGATCACGCCCCTGCGTGGAGCAGGTGCGTACAGTTCGCCTACATAATATACGTCGTCAAGTTGTTGGTCGGCCATTACTAAAACCCTATTTGGTCGAAGATTTACCCGAGGGGCTGATTGCCGGCTATCGGTTCGCCTATTTCAGCTTGAAGACCACCGGATACGATACTCTAACCGCTACGGGCTGTTTGTTTTGCATCGCCGGTCGCCATTCGCCTTTCCAAGCCGCCTCCAGAGCCGCTTCTTCGAATCCAGCGTTAGCGCCGGAATCCCTGATAATTCGGGCGTCGCGGACTTTGCCGCGGGTGTCAATCAGGACTTCCACATATACCTTACCTTCGATCTCCGCTTTTCGAGCCATTTCGGGGTACTTAGGCGTCGGCAGAGAAACGACTACGGGATTCTCGTCATAGGGGACGAACACACCTTGTGGCGGAAAGATGCCGGTATCGGGGGAGGAGACAACTGTGAAACCGTCCTGCGATCCGAGATCGACGGTAGTATTCGGTGATAACAGAGCATAATCCTCCGGGGCCATGACGACATATTCCGTAACCACATCTGCATCAGGAGCAGTCTCCGGAATCGCAAACACTGGAACCATCTTGGCAAGACTGACCACGACCTGAACAGTCTTCTCCGTGAGAGCGGGAGGCAGTCCCAAATCGGCGGCATCGATGGTCGGGGGCGTTTCCCGCACTATACGCACCCCCTCTTTTGGTGAGAGCAGCTGACCGAGCGCAATTCCTCCCAAGATCGCCGCAAAGAGCAATACAACGGCAAGAGTCGCTCTTGTCATGTTCCTGTGATAGCTGCTTTTCAGTTCGATCGCCCCAATCGGCGACCATTGTCTGTGGGCGTACGTAATAGTCATTTCTTGTTCCTCGTTCCCAATTTCGCAGCAGTCACTCAATCGGGCTGTCGCGTTTGTCCTTTGCTGTCGGTGAGAACCTATCGCTCACCCAACAGACATACAGACTGACTCAAGCAATATTCCCGAACGCCTGGCGCTCTGGGGTAACAAAGGTCAGTGTCAGGATGAGGAACGCTAAAGAGGATGAGGGATTGGCAGGTGGGAAAAAGAAGAAGGGGTCGATGTTGCCATCAACCCCTCATTGCTGCTACTATCGTTGAGCGTTCAGTCGGAAATGGATCGGGTACGAGACCCAGACAGCCACTGGCTGCTTGTTCTGAATCGCTGGTTTCCACTTGCCCTTTTTGGCCGCCTCGAGGGCTGCTTCCTCAAATCCGGCGTTGGCGCCTGACGCCTTGACAACCACAGCGTCACGTACGTTGCCGGCCTTGTCGACCAGCACCTTCACTTGTACGTCGCCTTCGATCTGAGCCTTTTGAGCCATTGCCGGATAGACCGGTTGCTGCAGCGAAATAGCCACCGGCAGTTCCTCGTAAGCGACAAATTCGTCCGCCTGAGGAAGATATTCTTCAAGCGGAATATCTACCTTCACGTTGCCCCCGCCTTCGCCTTCCGTGATCGACGGAGCGGTCATCTCTGCAAGCTGTTCTTGCGAAACAACCACGTAATCCTCGGTGACTTCCTCATCCGGAACCGCTTCGGGAAGCGAGAATTTGGGGGCCGCAATCTCCTGCGTAACCTTTACCTGCTGTTGCTTGGCCGCTACCGACGGCGGTGGTCCAAGCTGAGAAATGTCACGAATTACGAGGGTAGGAACATTGGCCTCATCCTGTCCTGCAATCATCTTGATGACAACTATGAGCAGAAACACGAATAGCCAGGACGCCACAACGAGTATCGTCGCATTGCGGAAGTTGCGCTGATATGTTCGCTTAAGCTCGATAGCGCCTATCGGAGACCACTTAACCGAATGACTTATTGTTGTCATGGTTACAAACCTCCTCCTGAACTATAGCCCGGAATCTTGGCGAATGTCTTATTGTCTTTGTCGTCCCATTTGCGCAATGCATATCGGAAGCTGAACGCTGTTTCTTTGGGGTTGGCCGCCAGATAGGCCTTCACATACTCCTGGTTGTTGCGCAGGAGAGCCTCCACCACTTCCGTTTCATCCAATAGGTCAACCATCTTTGAGTACTTCGCTTCGGGATGAATGATGAACAGAGTATTTAGTTGTGGACGATCCCAGTTGTAACGCGTGAAGAGATCGCGAATCGAATCAGCGGGGATCTTCCATGGCACAACCATGTCGGATTTCGATCTCAGTTCGTTGCCAATCTGATAGTAGAAGTCCCCATTCTTCTCAACCCAGACATTCAAGAGATTGCTCTTCTTAACCTTGTGCTGCTCTGCGGAAGTCGTATCGTCCTGTTTGGGTGGCAGATTGATTTCCATCGCCTGCGGGGCCGCGAAAATCGTCGTCACCATATAGAATATCAATAGCAGGAAGGCGATATCGACCATGGGAGTCATATCGATACGAATGCCGAGCCGGCGCTTCGGGCGACGCAAGCCCTTCTTGCCGGATTTTTCTTTCATTTGTATATCAGCCACGGACGATCACCTCCTTAGAGCCTTTCCGATTTCAGCTCGGTAACGATCTGAAATCGTGACAGGTACGAATCCACCATGGTATCCATGATTTTTTGCATCGTGCCGAACTTCACATCCTTGTCCGCCTTGATCACCACCAAGGCTCGCGGGTTCTTCCCTCGAATCTGGTTGATGATTCCGCCGACAGTGGAAGGCGAAGCCTCCTCGTATACGCGCTCCAGAGTTGATATCTTCCGGCCCTCGACTTCTTTTTCAACTCTTTCAATATAATCCACAAAAATTGAGTCGTCGGGCGTAACCGTGACGATGATTTTGTCCTTCTCAGGAAGCTGGATTTGCGAATGTGAAGAAGGGAGTCGCACCGACTTTGCCTCCGGTGGCTTGAACTGCGTGGTCGACATATAGAAGATCAGCAGTAGGAAGGCAATATCGACCATTGGCGTCATGTCGATGCGGATGGCAAGTCGCCGTTTCTTCTTGATGTGTGCCATTTAGGCAGCGCCTCCCTGCTCTTTGAAGAGCTGGATGACTTCATACACCGCTTCGTCGGTCGTGTAGTTAAACGCATCGACCTTGTTGACGAAGAAGTTGTAGAAGAAAATACCGAGAATACCGGAGATAAGACCACCCGCCGTGTTGACGAGGGCTTCGGAAATACCGGTCGCCAGCGAGGTGGCGTCAATAACACCGCCGGCTGCGGAACCGGTGGCGGCGAACGCACGAATCATACCGATCGTCGTTCCTAGAAGACCGATCATCGTGGCAATTGAAGCAATCGTCGACATGGCGATCAGATTGCGTTCCAATAGCGGTCCTTCCAGCGCGTTGGCCTCTTCAATAGCCGACTGCACAAAAGAGATCTTCTTGTCGCCGTCCAGCGCCTTGTTGTCTTTCACGGTCACGAAGCGTTCGATACCGGCGCGCAGTACATTGGCAGTAGTGCCTCTCTGCTTGTCGCAGGCAGCCAGAGCGCCGTCATAGTCCTTCGAACGCAACATCTCGATAAGACTCTTAAAGAAAACTTGCACCGAAGCGGTACCTTTTGCCACTCGCAGCGACAGAAAACGCTCAACCACGAAGCAGAGCAGCATGAACAGAACCGCTATTAGAATGATAACCAGTGGGCCACCCTGGTGTATCGAGTGGGTAATCGAGCCTTTCGGTGCACTCCCGAGAATCGGGCCCCAAATAACATAGCCAAGAACGATAGCCACGATCGTGATAGTTGTAATAAAAATCGATTGTTTCACCGGATCAATCCTCCGAATTTCAGTTATGGATCAAAATACTAATTATGCGAACTTATTTAGAACTCTTTCGATTTGTTGAAATTGAGCATAAACCCGAAAAACGACATCCACAATCCGACGCTGGAAAACTGGATGAGCGTAACAATCGAGTAGTGGCCGCTTAGGTCCTGAATGCCAAGATAGGGACCAAAAGGAATGCGCTGACCGAACAGACTCAGAAGTACGATCAGCAGAAAAACCGAGAGCGGAATCAGGTTGAGTTTCAAGACCTTCTTAAGCTTGGCCAGATAGGCGTCCTGCGAAGGCGCCTTGCCGTAAACGGTGAGAAGTGTCCAGACGCCGAAAGCGAGTGATAGAAAGGCCAGGAACGCCAATAGGTAGATTGACAACGGCACTACCATTCCGCCCATCTTGGACACGTAAAACCAGAACCCGCCCATACTGAACAAGCCGGTTATGCCCAGAAAAGATTCGCTGCCATAAAGAGTCTTGACACGGAACCAAGGGAGAAACGGAGCCAAAATCATCATGACGCTGGCGACGGTGATAAAGATGCGATCTACCTTACTGATCACCGATGCGTAGACAACCGAGTTGCGGTAGAGCGAGCCCAGTTCGGCCTTAACCTGCTGAATGTAGCTCTTGCGCTCCTCGTCATTCTTCCAGAAACTCGGAGGTTTATCTCCAAAGACCTCAAAGCCGATGTACTGGTAACGTTCGTCCGGACTAATTTGCTTTTCTTCCGCCATCTATTAGCACCTCATTGCTGATTATTCATTGTCTTCAATGATGCTCTTGAGCGTCTCGTTTTTCGGGTCGCATTTCAACCCGCGTTTGGCCCAATCGACCGCCTGTTTTTTATGAGCATCGTCGTCGTACATGTTGTAAGCTTGACTCATCCAGATCAGGATGTCAATCTCCTTGCAAGGATCCAGATTGAGTGACTCCATGCGTTTCCGCGCTTTCAGAAGATACTCGATGGCGTCGCCCTTACGCACCGGCTTATCGGTAATTGCGAAATACGCAAGCCACTTGTATGGCTGGTATCCTACCGTATCACACTGCGCCCACTTCTGTGCCACGGCTTGAGCCTCTTTCCTGTCTTTTCGTTCAACCAGGTAGTAACTAAACATCGTCTGATAAACGCCGCAGGCTGCGGGATTGATCTGAACCACTTTGTTCAGGTACTCCATCGCCTTGTCCGGGTTATTCAGCTTCATGTAACAGTTGCCTAGATTCTGATAGGTTTTGACGGCTGCCGTGTCGATTGCGATCTTCTTCTCAAACCACGGAATAGCTTCCAAGTATTTCCCGACATAATAGTATGACAGGCCGAGTTGGTCATACAGACTCGCCGCCTCGCGAACTTCCGTAGTGTCATGCAGCTCGATTGCTTTCAAATAGTATGGTATGGCTCTTTCTAGCAGAGTGCTGTCAATCTGACCTTCCCGCTTGCCCTCAAAGAAAAGCTGATAGTAGGTCAGTGAGCGCTCCTTGAAATAATCGAAATCGCCGGTGCTCCACTGGTAGTTCGGATCACCCTTCGTAACCTTCTTTTCGTAGTCGGTGAATGCCGCTTCAGCCTGATCATATTGCTTCAGTCGGAACAGTGACTTTGCCTTCAGACTGTAGGCATTGGCTTTGGCATTGCCCGTCGCAATGGCTCTGTCGAGATACTGCACCGCCTGCGGGAAACCATTGACATTGTAGTAGGCTTGTCCGAGGCGATAGTCAACATCAAGCGTTTCTTTGCCGCCGAGCTTCAGCATGCGCTCGTACATCCAGACGGCATTCTTGAAGAAATCGGATGCCTGGTTGCTCGACTCTCCCACGTCCCCATTGCCGTTGCTGGAAGCGGCAAGGCCGAGAATCATGTAGATGTCCCCCGATAGTTGGTAGGCATCCGCGTAATTGGAGTCAAGCCGAATGGCGGTGTTGAGTGATTTAATAGCTTCCGCCCATTTTTGCTGGTAGTAGAGCGCCTTACCGATTTTGAAATGAGTAATCACGTCAGTGGAGTCAACGGCGAGCACATCTCGGTAACCCTGGATCGCCACTTCATAAGATTTGTTCTCGAAGGACAGATCGGCCAGATCTCGCTTGTATTCGAGGTTGTCGGGTTCCTCGAATATTGCATGCCGGAATGCCAGATCGGCTTCCGTAAACTCGCCGCGCGCCATGTTGTATTTGCCCATTATGTGGAAGAACAATCCTTTGCGTGTCTTGCTCTTGGTTGTTCCTTCATCCAGAATTGCCTTGGCTTCCGACCACTTCTTCATCGCCACATAGGTCAAAGCCAGGAACGCTTGCGCATCCTCATGTTTACGCTTGCGATCCAGACAATTCCGCAACTCTGTCTCCGCTTGTTCGTATTCACCTTTGAAGTAGTATGCTTTGCCGAGAACAAAATAGAGGTCGGCGAAGCTCGGGTCCTTCTCGATTCTGGCTTTGAGGAGAGTTATCGTACTATCGTACTGATGGTGTTTGATCATCGTTTCCGCGTCGGAGACCGGATCAGCATGTAAAGAGGCGCAGAGAGTGACTGTGAAGACCACCAGCAGCGACCGTAGGAATCTTGATTTCATTTCGTAAGCTCCAATTCGTGCCCAATAGGCGCGACCAAAGATTTTCAATATAGCCTTATTCGACTGCCGAGTCAAGATTTTTTGCTCTCTCGCTGTCGCGCCGACTGCAACATCACGAGTCGCACACCTGCATAAGCAACGATTACCAAGCCAAATGCTATCCGGTAAATCGGTTCCATGAACCCGAAATACCCGGCGATCACCAGAACGCCTACAAATAAGACGATCCCAATTGAAATATAGCTAATTGCTCGCTCTACGTTTGGCAATTTACCTCCAGTATCGAAACCCAACTTTATACAAACAAAGGCCTTACTTCTTCCCAAGGAATCTGACTCACCACAACTGGTGCTGCCGAAGGCAATTCACCAATCGAAGTCATATCCAAACTTCGTGCCAAGATCGCATTTTTCTACAAACATAACCAGCGGTCACACAACAACTTGGAGAGACGATTTCCAGTCCGGTGCTCAACAAACCGTCTGCGCGCAGAAGCTGCGTTGTCCCAAACACGTCGAAACCTATGGTCATAATTATCATAGACTTATCTGTAGTACCCTTTTTCGCTATCCCGCGAAATCTCACGCTTGGAGGCAGTTTCTGCTGTGGCCAATACTGTTAAGTATGGGCTATCAGAAGGGGTTATCCAAATCGAATTTAGTGTCATTTGCCCCCCATGTCGGTTAACCAGCGACTGATATCTCGGACGATCAAGCTCTCATGCTCGAAAGTCTCAACAGGAGCCGGCGCCGCATCAAAAAATATCCGTCCATAGTTCTTAGTGCCCATTCTCGAGTCCGCTACTACAACAGCACCCCAATCCGAAGAGTTCCTGATCATTCTACCGATTCCCTGTCTAAACTTCAGAACCGCCACCGGTAGCGAGACCGACATAAACGGGTTCTCGCCTCTGGCCTCAGCTTCTTCTTGTCTCGCCAACTCCAACGGATCGTCGGGCACCGGAAATGGCAGCCGAGTCATCACCAGCAGCCGCAGCAAGCGTCCGGGCAGATCGATACCCTCCCAGAATGCCTCTGTGCCGATCAATAGTGGACCGGGCATCTGGCGGAAACGGTTGAGCAGTATCTGTGGCACGCTCTCCGGCGTTTGAATCAACAGATCGCTTGACAGGCGACGGTCGGTACTAAGCGTCCGGGACAACGCCTCGATCATGCGGTAAGAAGTGCACAGAACCAGCGTTGGCAATCTCACCGACGACCGCAATTTCAGAATCAACTGCCCCAGTCGGGCGGTGTACTGCTCGCTGGAAGGTGGCGGTAGATAACGCGCCAATCCAATTTTAAGTTGTTCTGACAGCGGAAAGGGGGACCTGATTTTGAGTTTAGTTGGCGCCACGCCTTCGCGAGTCAGTCCAAGCCGCGATGAAATCCAGCGGAAATCGTCCTCCGAATCGAGCGTCGCTGACGTCAGGGTTACTGAGCGATAACGCGAGTAGAGCTTGTCTACCAGCAATTCTCCAACTGTCACCGGAGCTACGGTTAGCACGACTTCGCCCGACTCGTGATACTGTCCCCACATGACCGATCTTTCGTTGCGAGAACCAGCGATTGCCTCCAGAGTATTGATATGATGAATCGCACTCGCCACCTGCTTCTTGACCTCCATAATCAATTCCGAGTCGGACTGTTCTCGATCGGTTGGTGCTCCTGTCTGCTGCAACGATTTGAGAGTTTCGCGAAGATCGCAGAAAGGCAACTCGTGATCGCCCCAGAGTATTTTTGGCAGGTCGTGAAGCGGATGCCCGGTCTTAAAACGAAGTCGCTCGCCAACACCCTTGCCGCCGTTTTGGATCATCCGCAATGCCTGTGTGGCCAGCGTTCGTGGTGGTTCGACGAGTTGTGGCGCCAGCGCCCCAATCGTTACGGCGATCTGAGCGACCGCTTCGCTGTTGCCGAAGTTGTCAGCCAGAGCACGCGAGAATCGGTCGCTTCCGATACGCTCCAAGGCGCGAGAAAATCCCAGTAGTGGTAATCCGTCGGTGAAGGCATTCACCGCCTCCATTTCGAGTCGATGAGCCTCATCAAGAACTGCGTGTGAAAACTTGCCGAGAATCGTGCCATCAGCCAAAAGATCGGAAAAGAGCAGTGCGTAGTTGGTGATCACAATGCTGGACTTGAGAGCATTCTTGCGAGCGCGATAGGCGTAGCATTCGGAGAAGTAGGCGCACTCTTTGCCGAGACAGGTGACTTCATCGAGGGTGATCTTATCCAGCAGAGTCTCCGAATCGGGCTGATCGAAAACTCCGGTTTCAGTCAGATCGCCGCTCTTCGTGTCCGCCACCCAGACGACCAATGCTGCCATATACTCAGGCGTCAACGCCCCGGACGCCAGTGTCAGATCCGAGAGAAACTGTTTGTACTTGAGAAGGCACAGATAGTTAGCAAGCCCCTTCAGAACGGCGATCTTCATTCCCGCCGGTACTATCGCCCTGATCTTTCGCAGGTCCGAGCGGAACAACTGCTCCTGAAGCGATTTCGTGCGTGTAACAACCACTGCACGAGACTCTTCCTCGTAACACTGGGCGATTGCTGGAAGGAGATAGCCCATCGACTTGCCGGTGCCGGTGGCCGCTTCGACCAAGACAATCTGTTCATCTTCCATTCCGTTCAGAATGGCCTCCGCATACTTCGCCTGCCCCCTGCGAACTTCATAACCGGGAATCAGCGCCTGAAGCGGCGATGATCCGGCAAACACTCCCCGTACCTGCTCTGAGGTCAGTTCACTGCCTGAAGTAAGATTCTCAAAGCGGTCGAGGTCGACGAAATATTCGGCATCGCAGGTAAACGCTTCCCGCTCTCCTTTAGTTGGAATTGCTTCCAGCCAGGGCAGGTATTGTTTGGGCAGCGCACGACCAATTTGCCTGAGTATTCTGATTGTTCCACCCGGTAAATTTGCGGCTTTACTCCGGACTATTTCCGCGATGTCTGCTATCACCTGCGGCGGTGTCAACTTGGGATCAAGCCGGAAAGCCTTCCTGCATTCAGACAATTCCTGCGCGCTCAAGGTCGGGAAGAAAATCGCCAGCAATTTCCGAAGGTCAAGCAGCGGCGAACCGGAAAGGAATTCACTTATCCGATTCCACTCTTTATTGGCGGAAATCAGTTCCTGATTGACAAACTGAAATCCGGTGCACTCCTGCAGGTCTAAGAAGAACCGGTCGGTCTTCGATCTCGTAACTAGGGCTTCAGGGTCCTCAGGGATGACCAGAGTGTCCAATGGTCTCAGTTCACCGCCGACCGTCTCCATTTTTTCGATCGTAAGCACGCGTGCATGTGGCGTGGGAGCTTTGATGTCACTATAGACAATCACCGGCGAATGTGGTTCGATCTGTGTCATTTCGATTTAGTGGAAAATGAGGGTTTCCGGGCGAGGTTGATAGATGAAAGAAATCTTGGCGATCTTCTCTTTGGGGTCAACCGAATCAATGCGGAGCAGCGCATAGCATTTGTCCTGATCCTGCAGCACAAACATCAAGTGGTTTGAGATGGGCAGAGCATTGTCCGGCTTTCCACCCAACGAGGTCGGACTGGTCACTTCGAGAGATGAATACTCGGAAAGGCTGTAGAACCTCGATTGTCGCAAAACCACATTGATACGCTGCGGTGAAGCCACCCAGAGTGCACCGTTTATGCTCGCCAGATAGATGTCATTGTCCAGATCGTCCGTCGGCACTGACTTGATCTTGCGCAGCGAAAAGCCCGATTCATTCCCCTTGAACGATTCCGTTAGCGCAAAGCTCCCTTCCGGACGGGGGATGGCTTCTGCAACATTCGACCTTACCGACTCCATACCATCCGAGTAAACCGTCGTTACATAGACGCGGTAGTTCACACCGTTGTCAACGCCTTCCAGTGGATATGATTCACGCGCGATATCGGCGGCGGTGTCTCCCGGATACGGTTCAGAATTGATTCGCCGGAACCCACCGTTTGTCGTATCTGACGCATCTTTTTCGTTCCAGAGGTAGATGTTATATCCGGAAATGATTGTGTTTTCCGCGCGGTTTGTCTTCCAGGCAACATTGATCCGCTTAGAGAATGGTCGTACGGTCAATTCCGTAGGGGCCACGTAAGTTTGTGCCGGCCTGGATATGGCTGGAGAAGGTGGTGGCGTTGCCGGTTTAGGCCCGCACGAAATCAGTACCATGGCCAACAACAGCAGCAATGCAGTTGCACTAACTTTATGTAGTCGGTAACTTCGCTTCGTGCGCGATCTGGGGTTGAGTGCCTTGGCAGCGATTTGTAGTGGCCTTTTCAATCGCCGATTGTCCTGTGTGGAGGGCCTGTATAGATGGTGTTGAAATCGCCCAGCTTGCGAATCGGTTTCTGCGTGGTCTTTTCCTCGTAGGCATGCGCCACCAACCCGCCGATGCGGGACAGCATGAAAAACGCTTTCCCCAGTTGCCAGTCGAAGCCCAGATCAGAAGTCACCGCCGCAATCGCACCGTCAATATTCAATGGAAGGGGGTTTTTGCCGTCCCCCGCGAATATCTTCTCGATCTCTTCAGCCAACATGGCATGCTTGCCGTAAAGACCTAGTCTCTTAGCCAGTTCGAGCAGCTTGATCGTCCGCGGATCGCTCGTGTGTAACTGGTGCCCAAAGCCCGGCATCCTCTGTGTATTAGCTCTTAGGTCCCTGACTAAACTGATCGCCAGCGAATGCGGATCACCCTCTTTGCGCGCTACCTCTTGCAGGATTCGGGCGGATTGCTCGATGGCGCCACCATGAACATCGCCAATCGCCATAATGCCGGCCGCCACCGCCGTGTTCAGCGAATTGCCCGCTGACATTACGGTGCGCGTCGCCAGCACCGAAGGAGGTGTCACGCCGTGGTCGATGCAAGAAACCAGAATGGCTCGGAACAACTCGGATGACTTGGCATCGGGAAGATTTCCTCTGAGGACGAGATAGATAGCATCACTAAAACTGATCTTCTCTATCAGTTCTGCGATATCGTAGCCTCGGACAAAAATCTGATTCGCACTGACTTCGCTAATTGAGCTTTGCCAGGGGGCATCGTCGGTCATGATCGACCCTTGGCAGCCGCGGCCTGTCGTTCCTGCTCCTTCTCATTGGTATGCTCCGGCAAGAATGCCTCCCAGTCCGTTGCCAGCTTTTTCGTATCTATTCCCAACACTTGTTTGAGCGCAACTGGGAAGTCGCTCTGGCTATGATAAAGCTGCATAAACTTCTCGTAGCCATACTGATACATGATATAAGCACAGAGAGATGCCGACTCCACCGATTTCTGCATGCCCTGCTCCTTTTCGAAGGCCTTGTCATCGGTCAGAAGCTGAACGCCCAATAGCGACTTTTCTTGAATGAAGTTGTTGGTCGCGTGGTGGTAGTTGCGTCCGGAATGGTCCAGTAGCAGGGGTAGACCATCGCGAATAAACGCGAATCGGGACGGACCACCGGGCAGTTTGCTCATCAGATACTCGGCGATTTCTCCCCCAAGGACCGGACCAAAACCATAATAGAAGCGGTTGCCGAGGAAGAAGGCATCATCCCTGCCGGTGTACTGCTTCAAGGCCTCCGGGCTGTCATAGCAATAGAATTCAATCGGTTCCAGTTGATGGAAGTACAGCATTGTATCAATGTTGTGATAGATTATGACTACCCGGTTCTTGAGCAGAGTGGCAATTTTTTTGAGCGAGTCCGTGGGCTGATAGTAGAATGTAACGTCTGGTCCGATTTCCTTGCCCCAGACAAAATCAGCCTCACGGATACCAGTGGTTGGATCAGGAGGCTTGAGTTGCGAAGCTCCCGGATGCTCCTCCTTCTTGGAACAACTCAATACGATGATCACGCCTACGAGCAGTAGGCCCAAACTGCAAATCTTTCTCATATTCCCTCTCGAATCGGCAAAAACAGTACCGGTAATGATAACTTTCGCCAAAGACCCTGTCAAGCCGGGAATCTGTGACTTGTTTCACAATTGCCGCAACAGAGGTGTGTGCTGGACCACCATATGGACGGCGTTTTCCTTGCGCCGTTAGGGAGCGATGCGTCAGGCGGCAGGTGATAATCTGCGGTCGTGGTGGACAGGTGGTAATGGCTGATGCCAAGGTGCTTGCAACAGCACTGTGGGGGTGTTGAAAAAGCCGCTTGAGCGCGTCAGGAGGAATCCGGAGGCTGTCCCATAAGCGTGGTTTTGGCGGACGGACTGAAGATTTTTTGTAGGGGCGACCCTCGTAGTCGCCCGTTGACCCTTCATTCCACCAATGTTCATGCGGGTCGCCGCAAGGGCGACCCCTACATATTGTACGCCGCACTTGGATTGTATGCCCAAAGCGTAACTTATGGGACTACCTCGTGATTCCTGACGAAGCCTGAAAGGATCCTCCAAATCCCGTCAGTTGCTCACTTGTACGCAAAACCGCCATTTTGCAGCGATCCCATTGAATTGACCCGTGCCGCGGTGCAGACCCGAATTTTCCCGTTGTATGAGGTAGAAGATGGTACGAAGTACGCAATTAACATTCTGCCGGAGACTTTTGCACCGGTCTCCAGGTTCCTCTTACGACAAGGACGATCTGCCAATTTGAGCGCTGAGGCGATACGGCAGGTCCAGAATCGAGTGGAATCTCAATGGAGGCAACTCCAACGCAGAGTCGAGCTATCACATGGAGGCGTCTCTGGGTATGCAAAAGCTAAACCAGAGAAACAGACTGCTCCTTAACTCATGGAGTCTGACAATCGTTTGCGCCGCCGGCTTTCTGACTTGATGATCAGATAGTAGCCAATCAGAGAACGGCGCCATCCGTATTACTAGAAATAGCGCTTGACACAAGCATAAGTGTACCTATTTTTGTGAAACGTTTCACAATATGTGATGACCGTTGGGGTTAACATATTGCAGGGAAGTACATGAGAGACCGCAGGATTTCCGAGTCGACGATTCATCGTCTGTCCCACTACTATCGTGCTCTTACCGCCCTTGAACGTGAGCACTTTGACACAGTTTCCTCAAGAGAACTCGCCAATCGCGAGGAACTGACTCCTGCTCAAGTGCGCAAGGATCTCTCGTTTTTCGGCTCATTTGGCACTCGCGGGCTGGGCTATCCCGTGAAGGAGCTGAAAGAGAGGATTGCTCGCATCCTTGGCATAGACCGAGTCTGGAACGTGGCATTGATCGGAGTTGGAAACATCGGCTCGGCACTGGTGTCTTACAAGGAATTTGCGCGCCAGGGTTTTGACATCAAGCTGCTGTTTGATAACGATCAGCGCAAGATTGGTTCCAATCATAAGGGTATCACTGTGCTGGGCATGGATGATCTTGAAAGGCAGTTGAACGAGAACAAGATCGAACTGGTGATTCTGGCAGTACCAGCTTCCTCAGCGCAAG
>CAIVAP010000292.1 GCA_903903945.1 uncultured bacterium
CGACCCTGGACAATCTTTGAAGGGCATAGCGAGATCGCACAGACTGTTCATCCGTATCGGGAAACGCAAGTCGAAGCCCGCTCGCTCTTTGACATTGTGAATATTTTGTGCGGAACGCAAGCTACGCTGCTGCCTGCAATGCGCCCTTATGCAAGTCCATGCTGGATTTTCGCGGCGAGTACTGTGTTCGTTAGTAGCATGGCGATGGTCATCGGACCGACGCCGCCGGGCACTGGTGTAATCTTCGAAGCCTTGGCGGAACAAGATTCGAAATGACAATCGCCGACGATGCGATATCCCTTCTCCACCGACGGATCGTCTATGCGTGAGATGCCGACGTCGATTATGACGGCGCCCTCTTTGATATGCTCGCCACGCAGAAATTCCGGTTGCCCCATCGCCGTGATCACGACATCCGCGCGGCGGGTGTGGTCGTAGATGTCGCGCGTGGCCGAATGGCAAATCGTGACGGTCGCGTTGGTCTCCGGCCATTTCTGCATCAGCATTGCCGCCAGCGGTTTGCCGACGAGATTGGATCTGCCGACGATCACAACTTCCTTCCCCTTCATTTCAACACGATAGCGTTTCAGCAATTCGATTACGCCAAGCGGCGTGCATGATTGATAGCGCGGTTTGCCGATCAACAACCGACCGACGTTGTCGGGGTGCAACCCGTCAACATCCTTGATTGGATTGATTCGTACACAAGCGGCGAATTCATCCAGAAACGACGGAATCGGTGATTGCAGCAGAATGCCGGAAATCCTCGGATTGCTATTGAGCGAATCAATGACGGAGTAAAGTTCATCCTGCGTGATGCCGGCATCTTTGCGAATAACTTCGGAATACACCCCCACCTTCTGGCAGTTCTTGGCTTTGGAATTGACATAGATTTTCGAAGGGGGATCATCACCAACCAGAATTGCCGCCAGACCCGGCACGATCCCCTTCGCAGCCAGTTCCTGGACTTGCGCCGTCAACTCACGACGAATCTGCTTCGCCGTTTCACTGCCGTCGATCAGCTCCGCTGTCACGCTGTGTCGTCCCCACTGTCAAAGGGAGTGCTATTGTCAGGCACTTTCAACGTGTAGCGCTCGATACTGACCGCCTTGCCGGTCTGATCGTCAACTTCCACGATTACTCCCTGCATCCTGATGTCACCGGTAGCAACCGAAAACTTGTATGGCATTCCGGTAAGAAAGCGCTTGATCGCCGCATCATGTTTCATGCCGATAATCGAATCAAACGGGCCGGTCATACCGACGTCGGTGATGTAAGCCGTCCCCTTCGGCAAGATGCATTCATCGGCAGTTTGGATATGAGTATGCGTGCCGACCACTGCCGACACTCTATCCGTCTTAGAGCGCACCCTTTTGATCGCTGGCCGGCAGGTTGCTCCCGCCCCCGATCCCGTCCGTGAACTAGCCCAGGCCGCCCGCCTTCTGAAGTCTCCAAAACGGGTCCAAAAACCTCCCGTTAAATCCCAGTTAACACTCCTCTAAAACGCGTGAAACAGGGTTCAAACCATTTCAAAACAGCCCTTTTCATGATAATAATATTCATTAATATCTCAAAGCAGCGGGTTAACGGAACTGAATTATGCTATACACTTTTTCCCTCCGCCGGCATTACCCGGATCAGGTTTAAGGGTATGATCTCAGCCCGTTGTATTAAGGCAC
>CAIVAP010000293.1 GCA_903903945.1 uncultured bacterium
GGCAGTAGCCTGATCTACAGCACGTTCCTTGGCGGCAAAGGCGACGATATTGGATACGGCATTACGATCGATGGCAGCGGAAATGCCTACGTGGTGGGTACGACTTCTTCTTCCGACTTCCCGACGTCGAATCCCTACCAGGCGATTCGAGGCGGCTGGAGTGATGCTTTTGTGACGAAGCTGAGCAGTTCCGGCAACAGCCTGATCTACAGCACCTACCTCGGCGGCGGCGGCGACGATATTGGATACGGCATTACGGTCGATGGCACCGGCAATGCCTACGTGACGGGCACCACTTCGTCTTCCGACTTCCCGACTTTGAATCCCTATCAGACGGTTCAAGGCGGCTGGAGTGATGCTTTTGTTACGAAGCTGAGCGGCTCCGGCAACAGCCTGACCTACAGCACCTACCTCGGCGGGGAAAGCGACGATTGGGGATACGGTATCGCGGTCGATGGCAGTGGCAATGCCTATGTGACAGGCTATACTTGGTCCTCCAACTTCCCGACTTTGAATCCCTATCAGGCGGATCAAGGCGGCGATGATGTTTTTGTGACCAAGGTGAGCAGTTCTGGCAACAGCCTGATTTACAGCACCTACCTCGGCGGGGGAGACGAAGATCGTGGAACAGGCATCACGGTCGATGGCAGCGGCAATGCCTATGTGTCGGGCGTTACTGAATCTTCCAACTTCCCGACTTTGAATCCCTTTCAAACGTATCAAGGCGCCGAGAATGCTTTTGTGACCAAGTTGTCAAATTCCGGCAACAGGCTGATCTACAGCACCTACCTCGGCGGCGTAGACGGGGATGGGGGATGCGGCATCGCGGTTGATGCCAACGGCAATGCTTATGTGACGGGCTATACTTATTCTTCCAACTTCCCGACTCTGAATCCCTATCAGACCTATCAAGGCGACCGGGATGCTTTTGTGACCAAGCTCGGCACATTTCCCTCCTATCTCTGCGGCGACGCCGATGGCGACGGGTCAGTCACAATCGCAGACGTCGTATTTCTCATCAATTACATTTTCATGGGTGGTGCGGCACCGCAGCCGCTTTCCCTGGGGGACGTTGATTGCAGCGGCAGAATTAACATTGCTGACGTAGTGCGCTTGATCAATTACATCTTCTCGGGCGGTCCTGCGCCGTGCGCGGGGTGCAAGTAGAATAACATGACGCGGCAGGCGAGACGACTGCCGCGCACACAACTTTATTGCCCGTGGGCACGCGCCGTGTGTCCCACGAAATCTCTACTGAGTGGATGTTTTCTGCCGGTACTTGTCGTATAGCTGCTTGCCTCTGTTGTTTAGGTCGACTTTGCGCCCCTCGATAAACTCGTAAACCACTTTGTTCGTCGGCGGGTCAAGGATATCGCCGTCGGAGACAACGATCGTCGCTTTCTTGCCGACCTCCAACGAACCCAAGTCTTTGTCCACACCAAGAATTTCGGCGGATGAAAGAGTCAAGGCGCTTAGCGCCTGATCGGGAGCAAGACCAAAGGCGACTGCCTGCGCCGCCTGAAACGGCAAGTTGCGCGACCCGCTGTTGGCATAGCTGCTCGACAGGCAGAATTTTACACCGGCGTCGGCAAGCAGCTTGGGTACACGCGAGCTGATGTCGGGATCTTCATCCTCTCGCAACGGCAATCCCTGCACCCGTCCGTAGACAACAGGAATACCGTTGGTCTTAAGCAGGTCGGCCACCTTATAGGAGTCGCGACCGTTTACGATGACGATCTTGATATCCCATTTTTTTGCGAAGTCGATCGCCTGTGTAATCTGACGAACGTCATCGGCATTCACGAATACGGTTAGCTCTTTGGAGAAGACCGGCAACATGGCTTCCCAGCGCTCGTCTACTTTGACATTCGGATTAGCCTCCTTGGCGAGATAGTAAGCTCTTGCGGCTTCAAATGCGTCATCAAGTCGTTTCAGCTTCTCTGCGCGATCCTTCTTTTTCTCTTCCGCCGGGCGTTGATCCGACCAGCTCCAGCCAGTCGAAGCGCTCGGCCAGTTGACGTGCAGACCGACATTGAATTTTTCGACGGCGTCTTCTTTCGTCCAACCGTCCAGATTGACCAAGCTCGATCGCCCACAGATCACTCCCCCGGTCGGAGCGACGAGCGCTGTCGTGATGCCGTTTGCTCGCACGGTCGGTATTATTTCTGAATCGGTGTTGTAAGCGATATGCGACTGTACCTCAGGCGTAACGGTACCCACTTCGCCGGCGTCGCGAGTTGCGCGGACTTCGCCAATTTCGACTAGGCCCAGACTGGTGGCTGCGTCAATAAGACCGGGGTAGACGCGTTTGCCCGTGACGTCAATAACTTCCGTCCCTATCGGCACAGAGAGATTTTTGCCTATCTGCGAGATGCGTCCTTGTTCAATCAGAAGATCGGTTCGCTGCAAAACGCCGTTTTTGACGGTGTAGAGATCGCCGCCTTTGAGCAAGATCGGATGGTTTTGCTTGGCGCCGGGGACAAGATTGTGCGCCATCGCAGTGGCGGCGCCGAGAATCGTCAGGATCATTATCCAGCGTTTCATTGTTCGTCCCTCCCTTCCCAGAGATCAATGCCGTCACGCGATAACTCGCCGGGCCATTTGTATTCGTCACCCGGATCACCCTTTTCCTTATTTCCACCGGCTCTCAGCACTTTCTGTATCAGTGCCGCCTTTTCCTTTTGGTTGTCGTCGCGAAGCTGTCTGTCGGTCTCGCGGTCGAAGTATCTCCGCCCCTCAATCCAGGTTTGTTCGACGATGCTGTAAGTCGAAAGCGGATTGCCGCTCCAGATCACGAAATCGGCATCCTTGCTGGCTTTGATGCTGCCCACGAACTTGTCGACGCCGAGTTGTTTGGCCGGATTGATCGTGACCATCTTGATCGCCTCTTCCGGTTTGGTTCCGCCGTAAAGGATTGTCTTACCTGCTTCCGAGTTCAACCGACGAGCCATATCGGGACTGTCAGAATTGACTCCGAACACGACTCCTCGCTCCGTCAGCAGAGAAGGGTTGTAGGCGCTGCCGTCATAAACTTCGAATTTGTATGCCCACCAGTCGACGTAGCCACCCGCCATCGCGCCATGTTTGGCCATCTCGTCGGCTATTTTGTAGCCCTCTCCCACATGCACGAACATGCAAACTTTGAATCCAAACTGCTCGGCCAATCGCATCATCATTAGCATCTCGGAAGCGACATAGCCGTGACAATGGACAAGTACACGGGAATGGAGTACATCAACCATTTCTTCAAGACCAAGGTCTTTTCGCGGCGGAATTGTCCGCAGCTTTTCGGAAGCGCTCAGGGCGTTGTAGGCTTCCCATTCCTGCTCGTACTCGCGAGCCGCCTGAAATTCGTCTTTCATGATCGACTCTACACCCATCCGGGTCTGCGGATAGCGAACATTAAAGTGTTCTCCCCAGCCGCTTTGCTTGACATTTTCACCAAGCGCAAACTTGATCGTCGGCTGCGCGGCAGCATATTTCAGCTCATCAGGGGGCGAACCCCACCGATGCTTGATGACCACATTTTGGCCGCCGATCGGATTGGCCGAGCCATGCAGCACATGTGTCATTGTCACACCGCCGGACAGAATTCGGTAGATGCTAATATCTTCCGGATCGATGACGTCCCCGATGCGCACTTCGGGAGTGATCGCGAATGTGCCTTCATTGATGTCACCGGATGCGGCAATGTGGGCGTGCGCGTCTATGAGGCCAGCCGTAACCTGCTTCCCCGTACCGTCGATAATCCGCACGTCGGCGGGTGCCTTGAGGTCGCGCCCGACTGCTGCGATCTTGCCGTTAACGATCATTACATCAGTGTTATTTAGGATGCCTTCCGCCTCCGATGTCCAGACGGTAGCGTTGCGAATCAGGATATTTTCCATTTTGGGCGGTGCGGCCAAACCATAAGCTTTGTTGGGATAGGTCAGTTGCGAAATCAGCGTCTGGTCTTCTACTTCCTTGGTTTCTGCTGAATCAGGTGTCTCAACAAATGGCGAGGTCAGAACCGCATTCCATTTGAGAATCCCGCCGTTGGCCAACGCGCAGGTGCCGATAAGACTGTCACCGGTCCTTGTGCAGGAGAATCGCAGCATTCCGCGATAAACGAGAGTGTCAAACTCACACGTGAAATTCAGATCATTGTCCTGCAATGACAAATCCTGCAACTTCCGGCTCTTGTCGCCGAGCTTTAATTCCCCCTTTGGCTTGGCGATGTCGCCTTTGAGAAAAAGCAGCAGCTTCTGTTCCCCGAGGGTCAGATCGTAGTTGCCACGTACATCAACCTTCGGGAGATCAGAGATCCACTGCTCTTTGCCGGCAACCCAGACCGAGTAGATGTTGGCATCCTTCTCCAACAGGTCGCCGTCGGAGACCACGAAATTGGCGAGCTTTCCCTTTTCCAAAGTGCCCACCATATCTGCCACGCCACAGATCTGTGCCGGCACGGTCGTCAATGCCGCAAGCGCTGTCTGCTTGCTCAAACCGCGCTTAACCGCCAACCGGACATTCTCAAGAAAATCAGACTTATCTTTGAGCCGATAGGAAGTGAACGCGAAATCAATCTTGTTGTCGGCGAGAATTTTGGGATTCGATGGTGCCGTTTCCCAGTGCCGAAGTGTCGCCAAAGTGACATCAAGTTCATCATCCGCTGTTTTGACTTGCGGGGGGTCGGGAAAATCCACAGGCAGAATCAGAGTAGCTCCGGTAGCGGCAATTTGTTTGACCCAAGCATACTCCCTGCCTGAGCCGACATCGATAGAGGGGATACCAAATTCTTTCGACAATTTGTCAGCGCGCAAGAGCGAGAGGACATCGTCAGACTCGAAAACGACTCTCTCACCTTTGATGCTTGCCAGCGCTTCGATCGCGGCATTGAATTCCGGCATCTTCTGATTGGGATTGAGCTTATAGGAAGCGTGCGCCAGGCGATACCAATCAACATCGTAGAGCGTCTGGCGAATCAACGCCATGACCCCCATCAGCGAACCGGGATACTCCTGCTTGGATGAACCCTTGTCAAATGAAAGAAAATGCCATGACAAGGGTCTGAGCAACAAGTCATTCGGCAGGCCGTTTCCGAGGCTAGTGACAAACCCTCGTCCTCGGAAAATGCCATCAAGCTTTGCCGACTGCGCAACCGTGATACCATTTTTCAGGTAGCTTTTGGCTTCCTTGGCGTCGGGTGTAAACGTTGCCACGCAGTTGCGTTCGGCGTGAACGGCGTCGTTCCAGGCGTTGCCGCCGACACGATGACCGAGATATTGAGTGCCACCCGACTGATCAGGATTGAACGGGCGTTGCCGTTCCGTCTTTTCCACCCCGTAGTCGGTGAACGGATCAATAAAACCGGGATAGATCGTCCTACCGGTCAAGTCAACCACCATGGCATCGGCAGGAATGGGCAGGTTCTTGCCGACGGCGATGATTCTTCCATGGTCGATAAGCATCGTCGCGCTGTCGAACGCAAGCTGCGGCGAAACAACGATACGGGCATTAGTAAAAGCCCTTAGCTCCGGCGTCTTGTCGCGCAAACCCATTGGTGGCGTTGTTTGCGCCGAAGAAAACACGACCAACACGGTGGCGACCAATATTACTGCGAAAATCATTATCCAAGTTGTTCCGGCAGAACGTCTGCTGCTTGGGTGTCTCTGGCGCGTCATAGCTCGACTCCTATGGTAAATCCTGTCTTCAGAAAAAGCATAACCGATTTATCAGACAGCGGCAATCGGTTTTTGTTATGTAACTCAGGTCCGCTATCTTACGCTCGTGCCGAGTCCCCACCCACTATGGGACTGTTGAAAAACTGTTGTCGCCATGAATGTCGCGACTGAAGTCACTCCTACAGCTATTTCACACGGGCTGCTAACGTGGCTTGTAGGAGCGACTTCAGTCGCGACCTACTTTCTCTGACACAACTGCGACACTCAGCGCAACACTGTTAGCGAGGGTTTTTCAACAGTCCCACTATCAAGAAGGACAAAGACTCGGCAGTTCCGCGAAAAGGGGAATTTTCGACTACCGCCGAGGTGCGGAAATATGTTTACCGAACGTTACTTCGATATTCGACAAATGCTGGGTTGTTTGCGTAGCAATTCTGAGGTTATGGCTGTTCGCGACATTCTCTTGTTGGGCAATCCGCGTTTGTACGAGCTATGTTTGCCGGTGGCTCCGGAAGAATTGGCAGGTCTGACAAGAACCGTGGAAGACCTGCATGACACGCTGATGGATTTTCGTACACGCTGCGGCACAGGTCGTGCGATTGCCGCGCCGCAGATCGGTGTGGCGAAACGGCTCGTATACATGAACATCGATGAGCCGGTCGTGTTTGTCAATCCGGTTATCGACGTCCAGAGCGCCGAAACGTTCGAATTATGGGACGATTGCATGTCATTTCCCGATCTGCTGGTCAAAGTCCGACGCCACTATAGCTGCCGGGTCATTTACCGGGACCTCGGCTGGAACGAGCGCTCGTTGATGCTGTCCGATTCGCTCGCAGAACTGCTGCAACACGAATGCGATCACCTTAATGGCGTATTGGCCGTGGCGCGAGCAGTTGATTCCCGGGCTTTTGCCTTGAGAAACCAGAGCGCCTTTTTCGGACGAGGCTAATATGCCCCTTTGCGGGCGTCGGCCCGTGCGCGTTTGTAGCCGGCAACGCCACTCACTGCGTTCCGGGCGAAATTGCCGGTCAGGCATTTGATGCAAAAGGTATAACCTTCGTGCCAAGATTTCTCTTGCATGAAGGGTAAAGGTGTTTATATTCTGGCGGGCTAGAAAGCAGAAAGGAAGGCTCACTATGTTACCAGACAGTCAGGATGCATACGGTCATGTGATAATTGATCACATGCAGGGAAAGCCGACGTTGGAGATCATCGAGCGCGATGACCGCTATATCGAAATCTCCAGTGGATCGAAAGCGTACTTTGCTCCGTTCAAGGATTGGCCGGATTATGAAAAACAGGCGATAAAGTTCGTCAAGGGGAGAGTATTAGATGTCGGGTGCGGCGCCGGCCGAGTCCTCCTGTACCTGCAGGAAAAGGGACTAGAATGTGTCGGAATCGATGTCTCACCGCTGGCAATCAAAGCTTCCCGGGAGCGTGGGGCCAAAGACGCGCGCGTCATTTCGATAACCCGTATCGGTCCGCCGCTCGGGAAATTTGATTCAATTCTCATGTTCGGCAACAACTTCAGCCTGCTTGGCGGCAAGAAGCGCGCTGAGTGGGTACTGGAGAAGTACCGGCGTCTCGCCAATCCCGGCGTACAGCTTATTGTCACGGCCATTGATCCCTATGCCACCAACGATCCGGATCATCTGAACTACCAGAAATTTAATCTGAGACGTAGCCGAATGGGCGGTCAGATCCGGCTGCGAATCCGCTACAAGAAGTATCAGACTCCGTGGTTGGATCATCTCTTGGTGTCGCAACCGGAGATGACGGCGATGCTCAAGGGCAGCGGCTGGAAAGTGACGAAATTCATACCGGGCAGCAGCGGTGCTTATGCAGCGGTAATCCAGAGAGAGGATGAGGAGTAGATGATCTGGTCCTTTCGGGCCTGATTTACCTCATTCCGCAACAAAACGCCCCGCTCTTCACAAGCGGGCTGTGTCGCAATTCATTTAGGATTTGCGAGGAGAATTTGTGGCTGTGAGGTTGTGGTTGAATGATGAGGAGAGAGGAGATTGATGTTGCCCCGGATGGTGGCGGAAGCCGCGATTGATCGAGACTCATTGTCTTTGACGTGCCGGTCTATCTGCTTGCGGCAACCACGAACACCATTGAGGTCTTTCCGTCTGATCCGGGTGGCTATATCATTGACTACTCTCAACGGACCGCCGATTCGACGGTTCCGGAACCGACAACTATGATTTTGCTTGGCGTTGGTCTGTTGGGAGTTGCTGTTATCCGTCGGAGATTCTAAAGCACTTGGACGATGATAACTAAGAACGAATTACGCGGCAAGTGCCACCACCTGCCGCGTTTTGTTTTGCCGGAATAATTGTACGCGGGAGTTTTTCTTCCAACCAACTCTCACGCTCCTGCCACCAACGCCACCACGGCTATAATACCTAACGACTCTCGGAGGCTGTTCGCGCAAGGAGAACAACGGCCATATTCATTGAACCCACCCGACGCTGCGGTTTGCGTGGGAGTACAGGGGTCACCAATTACCCCACTTCTGAGCCTTCCCCCAGCCGATGATGTCCACAGACTCTCCCTTCTGAAGAGACTCGAACCAAGTGCTTATGTCATCTTGACATACAATCAAAACACCCGTTTTCTGAGCGTCACTGAGTTCTGCAGGAGCAACCTTGCCCCGTGGGAATGCCGTGAAAAGTACTGGCCGAAATTTGTACTGCGGAAGATCGCTTTGTAACTCGGAAGCTCGTCTGAATAGTTTGGAAATCTTCAGTTTGTGATCCGGCGCCTCAAAGGTGCATTCATACACCAGAACGTCCCTATTCCCAAGGTTCAAGGCGAGGCCGTCAATGCTCTTCCTGTCTCCCAAGATGCCGTAGGGATAGCATTGCCAGTCACACAGTTGGAGAAGAAACATCACACCAAGTTCAAATCTGTTGACACTAATGTCCTTGAGTCGTTTCTCTTTCTTGTCGGTTTCAGGGACTTCGGTCGCTAAATACTGTCGGAGATCCAGCAGTTGGTCCGGGAACCGCTCTAAGAGAGTCATACCCTGCGACGGTCTGCAGAAGTCTTTGGTCTCGATCTCCTGTCCACCGATACGAAGCATTACAGTAACTTTGGCAATGCCTTCGACCGGAACAGAAGCAACATATCGAGAACTGTGTGATTCGTTGTTTGACAGCGACACTTCGCAGTGTCCTCCGCGTACCTCCCCACATTGCCCAGTGAGCACGAAACCAAGATCAACGGAGGAATTCTCGAGGCAAAAATCTGAATGAATACTCACTTCAAGCAATTGGCCGTTCCTCCACGCCACCTCATCCAAGTAAGCATGCCACGGCGCGATAATACGCAGAGTGCTTGAATGATCGCTCGTCAGAGCATGCCGGTGAATGAACAAGCGCCTAGCGACGTCCGTCAAGTCTGTAATAGGAATCTTCTGGCTTCGCAATTGCCTGTTCAGGCTCTCAAAATTTGAAATAAATGTACGAAGCGATTCACCACTTGTTGACTCAAGTAGTTCAAAGGGGCACTCCAAGCTGGCTTGAGAATTGGGTTGCCCCGGGCGTCTTGAAAAGTGATGAAACGCTAAGCTCGTGGAGGTCGTAGGGTCACTCGCTGAGTTTGCTTAAGTAAACGGTTTCGCCATTTATGGTGAGCCTGCCTGTCGATATTTCATCTAACTTTTCTTTCAGGCTACCATGGACATAACGGTTAAAGGCTTGAAATATTCGTAGAGGATTAGGTAGGAAACGCAGGTCATCTGGCAACGGAGGAGTTTCGCTTGTGATTTCAAAAAGTATTTCGGTGGCAAGATTGTGATATCGACCGTCATGCTCAGCTGCAAGGCATCTAATTCGATACTGCCGATACACGTTTAGCATCGGCGTGATACGCTTGAAGAACTCACCAACTGGATCTTCATCCGCCATATCCTTATTTCCTTTCTGAAGCACAGGTTGAAAACACTACCCGGATAAGCATAGTATTGCAGTCACCTCTTTGCCGAACTACTTGAGTTCTGTAGGCCAAGCCCCCTCGTGGTTTTGGCTTTTTCCCCCCTACTTCCCCCTAAACCCCGCTGCGCGTTTCTCCATAAATGCCGTCAGCCCTTCGTTTTTGTCGTCGCTCTCGCACAACGCCGCAAATGCCGTCATCTCGTAGCCGTTGGCGTTGCCCAAGTCAAGATCGGCGCCGCGATGAATCACTTCCTTTGCATACTGCACCGCCAGCGGGCCTTTGGACAAAATCAGATCTGCGAGCTTGTTGGCTTCTTCCACCAGCTTGTCGGCCGGCACGACTTTCTCGACCAATCCGATACGCAAAGCTTCCTCGGCCGTTATGATTCGCGCCGTGAAGATCAACTCTTTTGCGCGCCCTCTGCCGACCAGGCGCGTCAGCCGTTGCGTGCCGCCAAAACCGGGAATAACCCCAAGGTTAACTTCCGGCTGGCCAAGCTTGGCATTCTCGGAGGCCATCCGAATATCGGCTGCCATCGCAAACTCGCAACCGCCACCCAGAGCAAAACCGTTGATCGCTGCAATCGAAACAATCTTCGAGTTCTCGATTTGCGCAAAAGTTTGATGCCCCAATTCCACGAATTCCTTACCGGAGACAAGATCAAGCTCCTTCAATTCCGGAATATCGGCGCCGGCGACAAAGGCTTTTTCCCCTGCCCCCGTGAAGATGCAGACACGGACAACTCCGCCCTGCTCCAATTCGGTGAATGCCGCTTTGATTTCCTTCAGCGTCTCGCGATTGAGAGCATTAAGCGCCTTGGGTCGATTGATCGTGATTGTGGCTTTGCCGTCACTGACTTCCATCGTGATGTTCTGAAATACCATTGTCTCCCTCATTTCTTGTAATCGTAAAACCCGCGACCGCTTTTCCTGCCAAGATAACCCGCCTTGACCATCCGCTTCAAGAGTGGTGGCGGCGCGTAACGCGGTTCGCGGAATTCTTCAAACATGATTTCGCCGATGTACAAAACTGTGTCCAGTCCAATAAAATCGGTCAGCTCCAACGGTCCCATCGGGTGGGCGCAACCGAGCTTCATGCCGTTGTCGATGTCTTCCTTAGTCGCCAGTCCATTTTCATACCAGCGGATGGCATCGATCAAGAACGGTATCAACAGCAGGTTGACGACAAACCCGCAGGTGTCTTTGGCGCGGACAACGGTCTTGCCAACCGATTCGGCAAAGGCCACCGCGTCGTTGAAACTCTGATCATCGGTCATGATCGTCCGCACGACTTCAACTAATTTCATCACCGGCACCGGATTGAAAAAATGCATCCCGACAAATTGGCTGCGTCGGGAGGTGACAACCGCCATGTCCGTGATCGATAGCGATGACGTATTGGAAGCAAAGATGGTGGTCGGTTTGCAAACGCGGTCGATGGTCTCGAAGATCTTAATTTTGGCATCGAGGTTTTCGACGATGGCTTCAATCACCAGGTCGCAATCGGCGAAAGCGCCAAGGTCGGTGGTGGTAGTAATGTTGCCGAGCGTCTTTTTCTTGTCTTCTTCCGTGGCTTTGCCTTTCTCGATGGCCTTATTGAGAAGCCCCTCGATACGACTCAGCCCTTTCTTGAGGAATTCGTCCTTTTCGTCCGTCGCTACGACTGGATAACCGGCGGCAGCCGCAACTTGCGCGATGCCGGAACCCATTTGCCCGAACCCGACAATCCCGAGTTTTTTGATAGTCATCGTTTCTCCTTTGTGTGCTTGCCTGAGACTTGATAACCAAGAATAGATGAACACACAGGATTTGTCAAGCGAGATGGTCACATGTTGCAACTGACCTATCGCAGAAGCCGACTTGTCCGTCAGTACCGATGCGCCAATAGCGACAACACATATCCTGCAGTCTACAATTGTGATCACAACCCGGAAAATGCCCTCTACTTATTGTGGTTGACATCAAATTGGGGCATTCGTATTTTGTCAACCGGCTATGGACAAGATCACTACTGCAAACGGCATCATCGAACAAGCCAAAACTCTGGGCAAGGAGTATGGTCTGTTCCGAGTGGCAGTCGCCGCCGCGGAGGATGATGACGTCCTGCGTGCCTGCTCAGAGGCGGCCAAACTCGGCATTGCAAAATTTACTCTCTACGGCTCCGAGAAAAAGCTCAAGGATATCAGCGCAACCAACGGCATCGACTACTCCGGCTTCACAATCGTTGATTGTGATTCCGCCGCCAAGTCCGCTTATATGGCTGCGCAAGCCGCCGACAAAGGCGAAATGGACCTGATTCAGAAAGGTTTCCTTTCGACTTCGGCGTTGCTCAAAACCATCCTCTCCAAAGACTTCTCCTTGCGCACGCAGAACACAGTTTCGCATGTCGCGGTGCTCAATTTTCCCGGCTATCACAAACTGCTTGGTATCACTGACGGCGGAATGGTAGTCAAACCGACATTCGAACAGAAGATACAGTTGATCGAGAACGCCGTGTCGCTGTTTCATACGCTCGGCTACGAAAAACCCAAGGTAGCCGTATCCGCCCCGATCGACTACATCCATCCCAAAATGCCCGCGACCACCGAAGCGGCGCAACTCACCGGCATGAGCAAAAACGGCGAGATTGAAGACTGCGAAGTCTACGGCCCGGTCACCTTTGAAGCCGCCACCAACCGCGAAATCGCCTTGAAACGCGGCATCAAAAACTATGTCGCCGGTGATGCTGATATCTTGCTGGTCGACTCCATCGAGGAATGCAACATCATCTCCAAGGTGCTGATTCTTTTCTCCCCGGCGGCATTTGCCGGTGTGATTGTTGGCGCCAAGGTGCCGGTTAGTCTCGTGTCGCGCACCGACACGGCATTTAACAAACTGGCGTCGATTTCGATTGCCTGCTTGTTGTCGCATCACTTGAAACGGGTAAAGAAATGACCGCCAACTTCGCCGATATCGAAAAACTGGCGCACGAACGGGCAACCGACCCGGTGCTCTTGGCCTGCGTCGAACCGCATGAACCGGCATTGATTGTTGCGCTCGACCGGGCGATGAAAAATCGGCTGGTTAAACCGGTGCTCATTGGCGACGAAACGGCGATTATGAATGCCGCCAAAGAGGCCGGTGTCGAAACGCGTGGTTGGGAACTGGTTCGATCCGATGACCCGAACCACTCGGTCTACATGGCGCAGGAACTCATCCACGACAACAAAGTCGGTGGCATCTGCAAAGGTGTCTTTGGCACTCAGGATTTCCTGTCGCTCCTGTTTGAACGCCGACTCGGATTCCGCGTGCACCCGAATTTGGTTTCGGGAGTAATGGTTTGCAAAAATGACAAACTCGACCGTCTGCTACTTATTTCCGATCCGATAGTCAATCCGCAGCCGGAACTGATGGATCTGGTAGCCATCCTCAACAACAGCGTCGCTCTCGCCCACAAGCTCGGCAACAAGCAGCCCAAGGCGGCAATGCTTGCGGCGGTCGAAGTGATCTACCCGCAGATGCCGGTCACGATTGAGGCCGCGGTGATCGCCAAAATGGCGGACAAAAACCAGATCAAAGGTTGCCTCGTCGACGGCCCGCTCTCTTTGGATGTAGCCCTCATCGAATCGGCCGCCAAAGACAAAGGCGCTACCGGCCCGGTTGCCGGTTTTGCCGACATCCTGATCGGTCCCAATCTCGCTACCAGCTACGGTGTCTATCGAGCTTTCGCGCTATACACCAAAAGCGACTATGGTCTACTCGTTGTCGGCGGGAAAGTCCCTTGCGTGATTACTTCCTCATTCGATAGCGAAACCGTCCGCTACAATTCCTTATTGCTCGCCGTTGTCGCGGCGAAGTAGGCGACTACGTCAGAACCGAAGCGATTTTGACCTTGTATCTTTCCTTTATGTTTTCTGGATATATTGGTGAAGAGACCGGGAAGAAACTGTTTTTGACCTCAGGCTTGAAAGCCTGTTTTGTAGATAAGTTCTCCCGGTCTGTTCACCGGACAGACA
>CAIVAP010000294.1 GCA_903903945.1 uncultured bacterium
CTTCAAAGACGACGCGCGAGAGGTTCCTGCAGGCATGGAGTGCGGAATTAAGGGTGAAAACTACGATGATATCAAGGAAGGTGATTTGATCGAAACTTACGAGATCATCGAAATTGCCCGCAAGTTATAATACAGCTATGAAGCTGGGAACACTCCGCATCGTTCTGCAGATTCCGCAGTCGCGGTCGCTAAAAACCAAGCGACAGGTCGTCAAGGGTCTAAAAGACAGATTGAAGAACCGATTCAATATCTCCATCGCGGAAGTTGACGACAATGATCTTTGGCAGCGTGCCACGCTCGGGGTGGCTATTGTCGCCAACGAGCAAGTGTTTATTGATCAAGTTCTGGAGAGTGTCGAGAATTACATCGCTTCCAACCCGGAAGTGATCATTGTCGATTGTGAGAAGGCGTTTTACTAATGGCATTCAAACGCATTGATCGGTTGCGCGATCAAATCAAAGAAGTGGTCGCGGTGATTATTCAACAGAAGCTCAAGGACACCCACGTCGGTTTCGTCACGGTGACGGATGTCAAGCTTACAGCCGACCTGTCGGAGGCGACCGTCTATTATTCGGTCTACGGCGACACGCTGACGCAGAAAACAACCAACCGTGCGCTAGACCATGCGAAGGGATTTATTCAGTCCGAACTGGCGCGGCAGATATCGATCAGGAAGGTGCCGACTCTGTCATTCAAAGTCGACCGCTCGGTGGAACATGGCTTGCGTATTGAGGAGTTGCTGAATCAGATTCATGAGGAAGATGATCGAAAAAAAGACGATTCAAAGTGAGATAGTCGGCCGGCTAAGGCAGGGTGGACGCGTGCTGATTTCTTCGCACGTCAGCCCCGATGGTGACTCGATCGGCTCGCAACTGGCAATGTACGACCTGTGCAAGCTGTGTAACTGCGAGCCAATGATCGTCAATCATGACAGCGCTGTACCCCGTTACCTGTTTCTGGCAAAACACGGACTGGTAGATGTCTACAGCGCCGACAAGACGTATCCCCGCTTTGATTGCGCCGTGCTTTTGGAGGCGCCGGAGATATCACGCATCGGTGACGTGCAGAAGCTTTTGCATCCTGATTGTTTCGTGATCAACATAGATCATCATGCGGACAACATCAGCTATGGTCAAATCAATTACGTCGATGCCAGGGCTGAAGCTGTGGGAATGATGGTTTATGACCTGTTTCACGAGGCCGGTCTGCCGATCACTCGCGACAATGCCGATGAGTTGTTTACGGCGATACTAACCGACACCGGACGATTTCGTTTCTCCAATACGACGTCTGCAGCGATGCGACTGGCAGCCGACCTTCTCGATGTCGGCGCGAACCCGAAGAGGATCGGCGATGCTCTTTACGCGTGTTACGGCGAGCAACAGCTGCGAATGATCGGCGAACTGGTGGCAGCGATGGAAATTCATCACAACGGTCGAACCTGCCTTCTGCTCTCGGACCGGCGTCTGCGGGACAAGCATACTGGCGATGCGGACGAAGTTGAAGGACTCGCCGACTACTCGCTGTACACCTGCAGCGTCAAAGTCGGTGCGTTGCTGCGGGAGCTGGAACCAAATTGCACCAAGATATCACTGCGTTCCCACGGAGAGGTCGATGTGTCAGCCATTGCCAGAGTTCATGGTGGTGGTGGTCACCCAAATGCCGCCGGATGTCATCTCAACTATCCGTTCAAGCAGGCAAAGAGCATACTGCTTGAGCAAATCGAAAAGGCGCTGCCGGCATGAACGGATTTCTGCTGATCGACAAGCCGGAAGGAATCACGTCATTCGGCGTGGTTGCGAGAGTGCGCAAAGCTCTGGACATCAAGAAGGTTGGTCACTGTGGAACCCTTGATCCGCAGGCAACCGGATTGCTGATCATTTGTCTCGGCAAGGCAACCAAGCTCGCGCAGTTTGTCAGCAAGCAGAGCAAGAAATATCTGGCTGAGATTACACTCGGATATGTGTCCACAACTCTTGACCGCGACGGCGAGTTGACGGCGCATTTGCCTGAGACCAAGCCAATGTTTGAGGACATTCTGAAATTGCTCCCGGAGTTCACGGGTGAAATCGAACAAGTGGCGCCGGCATATTCAGCCGTGAAGCATCAAGGGCAACCGCTTTACAAGTATGCGCGCAGGAATCAGCTTGTGGAAGAGAAGAAACGCCACGTGTTTGTCAGCGAAATCACCATCACGGCGTATGAATACCCGCATTTAAGCATTGAAGTTGTCTGCTCCAGCGGGACATATATCCGCAGCATTGCTCATGATCTCGGACAGCGCCTCAATTGTGGCGGTTATGTCAGCAATCTGCGCCGCGCAGCCATCGGAAGGTGGCGCCTGGAAAGCGCCATTCGGCTTGACGACCTGCAAGAACGCCTTGGCATTATGGTGGAAGGTGCGGTCGACATGACACAGCTTGCTGAAGCATACGTCCCGATTGATAATATGCTTGTGATTCCGACCCTGCGGGTGCTTGAACCTCGGGCTGCTCAGGTGATGAGGGGCGTCCCCATTCGGATACAGGACGTCTTCGAACACGACGAGCCGCTTGATCTTGGTCAACTGGTTGCGGTACGTGGGTTGCACGGCGAACTGCTGGCTATCGGCCGGATGCGCTGTGGCAGTGTAGCGTTTGGTGAGTTTGGCGATGAGCCGCTGGTTGAATACGTGAGAGTGATCTGATGCAGGTTTTTTCCAGCATAGAATCGGCAGCCGCATTCGTGCACGATGGTTCGGCGGTTACAATCGGCAGCTTCGATGGCATTCATATCGGTCATCAGAGCATACTGGCCGAATTGTCGGCTTGCGCTCGTGAGAATGGACTGAAGTCGGTGCTTGTAACTTTCGACCCGCATCCGCAGCAGATCGTTTCCACGACCGATATTCCGCCGCTGCTCACGACGACGACCGAGAAGTTGCGGTTGCTTGAAGAGCAGAAGCTGGACGCAGTAGTGGTGATGGACTTCACGCGGGAGGTCGCGGCAGTTAGTGCTCGCGATTTTCTGGAGAAGTACTTACTGGAAGGCCTTGCCTGTCGTTTCTTGGTCATTGGATCGAATCATGCTTTCGGTCATCGTCGCGAGGGCAATGCCGACTTCTTGCGCGCAAACGCCGAACGATACGGATATCACTTGAGAACACTTGATCCGATTCTGTTCCGTGACCGTCCGGTGAGCAGCATGAGGATTCGGCGCGAGATAACCACCGGCGATTTTGGCGCTGCGCTGGCTATGCTGGGGCATGATCTTGAGTTTGAGGGAGCGGTGGTGCATGGAAAAGGCCTCGGGAAACGCTTGGGTTTTCCGACGATAAATATTACATTATCGGCGGAAAAAATCGTCCCTGCCCCGGGCGTCTACGCCGCGTATAATATTATTGATTCGCGCCGACGTTACGGAATGATGTACGTGGGCGATCAGAAGCAGAAGTTCGCCTTTGAAGTCAATCTGTTTGATTTTGATGGCGATCTGTACGGCGACACTGTAAGTGTGTTTCCGACGGCGTTCGTCCGAGGTTCGATGCAATTTGCGGATTCCGGCGCGCTGGCGAAACAGATCGCGCACGATGAAGTGACAATTAGAGAGATGTTTAACACAAGATAAGGAGTAACAAAAGTGCCATTGTCTGGAGACAAGAAAAAAGAGATCATTGAGCATTTCCATTTGCACGAAAAGGACACCGGATCGCCGGAAGTGCAAATTGCGTTGTTGACGCAACAAATCAATGAATTATCCCTCCACTTGCAGAAACACTCGAAGGATATGCATTCGCGTTACGGTCTGTTGAAGATGGTAGGCAAGAGAAGACGGTTACTGAACTATCTGCGCGATAGCGACGTCGAGAGTTATC
>CAIVAP010000295.1 GCA_903903945.1 uncultured bacterium
TCGAGAAGCGGATCTATGCGCATGCCTATCAGATGCTGGGAAATCACACTGAAGCCGGCGAAATTCTTCAGGAGACATTCGTGCGGCTGGTTAAGAATATTGCCCGGCTCAAGTCCGACTCCTACTTTCCCGGTTTCATTTTTAAGATCGCGACCAATTGCTGCATCGACGTTATTCGCAAGCGCCAGCGGAAATATGTCGATATCAGCGACGAGGAATTTCAGGATTCAGGGCGCTACCAGTTAGAACTATCCCGAGCAGTCCCCACTCCGGAGCAGGAGCATGAGGACAGACAGGCGTTGGAGTTGATAAAGAACGCGATCGCGGAGTTGCCGCGCAAGCAGCGGACAACCATCATTCTTCACGATATCGAGGGTTTCTCCAAGGAGGAGATTTCCAAGATGCTCGACTGTCCGCAGGCAACGGTGCGATCGAATCTTTTTATAGCCCGTTCCAAGGTGAAACGGAAGATCGGCCCGCTATTGGATGGGACAGTGCTGAAAAACGACAAAGAAAGGAAATGACGATAATGAGGAAACGCGTACGCGACTATCCCTTGCTTGATTTGACGCCCGAAGACCTGCAAGGCGACGCGGCGGCGAAATTGGCGCGGCTGGAAGCATCCGCGGGGGTGAGTAGGGAAGAAATCGACAGGGAACTGCACTATTTGCGGATCATGTCGTCTCGCAAAGTGCGGCTTCCCGATGACGCCTACTTTGCCGAGATGCGGCAACGCATTCATAAACGGGTAGTGATTCAGCCGGTTTCGATTGGGAGCCGTCTCGAAGCGCTGTTGCTACCTCAATGGCTCAAACCGGCGCCGGCGCTGCTGTCACTGGCTGCGGTTTTGTTGGTTGCTGTTGTCCTGACTTTTGCTTATCATGGCTACATTGGTAAGGTGGAGACGGCGATTGTCGCCTATGGCCCATATACGTCAATCGGTGACAGTTACACTGAGCAGGTGTCGAAGCTGCATGAGGGACAATTGTCGGCTGAAGAGATACAGCGCTATCGTGAGATATTGACGATGTCGATTGGGATTCTTGGATCGCCTTCGTCTTTGTCGCGCTCGCACGCGTTCGTGGGTTCGGGCAGACGGCTGTAACCGTCTTTGTGGATTGGTCAATGTCGGTATTTGTCAAAACTTGCACACGGTTTGTTCTGCATAGCTTCCGGCTTCTGCGGGTCGGTGCGATGCCGGCTTCGACTTCTTTGTTCCACCGTTTAGGGACTTTTGAAAAACCTCGGAATTGTCATTGCGGGGAGTCAGGGCGGGTGAGAGAGGGAAGGGGTAATGACGACGAAGCAATCTGCGCGCCTGTATCGGAAGAGCGTAAATCGAGATTGCTTCGTCGTGCTCCACACCCTGCATCACCTCTCCGCGCTCCTCGCAATGACACGGTCTGGGCTCTTTCAAAAGTCCCTTATGGGCGAGTAATCGTGGCGCTACCACTCCTCGTTGCGCTGCTGCTCGCCGGCTGCGGCCAACGGTCCTCGAAACAGGTCCAACTCCAAATGAAGTTCCAGCCCGATCGCGAATTGATCTATGAGCAGACCAACGAGCAGAAAATCTCTATGGGTGACTCCGGCGAAGTGTCGTCGCTATCGAGATCGAAGGGGGAGATGATCCAGAAGGTCGTGGAGATTCTGTCAGAGGGGGGCGCCAAGATCGACGAGGCCTCTACCTGGAGTTGGAGCGAGAAGGACACCAATAACACGATCAAAGTTGTGTCACGCACGGAGAATTTGGTTTACCAGATGGCTGCCAATGGTAAAATCTCAGCCTTGGAGTTGCCATCTGATGACAAAGAATCCCAGTGGAAAGAGTACGCGCAGTCCAACCTCGAACAATCGCAACCGACATTCCCCGATGAACCGGTCGGCAAGGGCTACATTTGGATGCAGACAGTCAAAGTCTTCATGCCCTCCGGCGAAAAACTGGATGCCTCCACGACATACAAAGTAACCGACTTTGTCGATGTCGACGGCCACAAGTGCGTGGTGATCGACTACAAGGGAAACCTGATCCTGCCGTTTGACGTGATAGAATCCGACACGTTGACACGTAAAGGTGTTGACCGCGTCGATGTCACCGGCCAACTCTGGTTCGATTACGAGCACGGCTATGTCTTCAGCCAGCAGGAAAAAGACCGCATTGCCGCCGAACGCTCCAAAGTGCTCACTAATCAAGCGACACGCTATACCGCCTACATCGAAAACGAGATTTATTTCCATCTGAAATCCGCCAAGTAGGGACGCACGGCGTGTGCCCGTCGTTCTCGCGATGTACCCGCGCATTCCCGCCTGACGAATGTGGACTTGTGCGTTTATTAGTAGGTCTGGTTCCGAGTCCTGTTTTGGCAGGTCGTAGCGCGGTCGCTGATGGTGGAATGCTCATGTTAGCGCACAGAATCGACGACACCACGGGACGAGAAACCCGACAATCGATCGTCTTTGCGTAGGAACTGATTTGTTGGAGGAGGCTTCGTTCAAGAAGTGAAGATATCTCCTTAAAACCGGGATTTGCGACCGACAAGACAGTCATTTTCCTCAAGTCACCCTAGTGTCCAGCTTTGGCTGACAGCAGACAATGGATCTCCTTGAGCATCATAAACTTAACGCTCCACAACAATTTACCCTGTGAATCAAGTTATTTTCCGCTTGACAGCCACAGAAGGAATAGTACCATACAATGGAGCGAAGAATACATTTGAGGAGGCCAATGATATGCGTATCGTAAGAATTCTTACAATTATAGCGTTAGCGCTTGCCGTTTCATGTAGCAAGAAATCGACTGATGCGTCAAATCATTCGCCGGTCGTGCCTAGTGACTTAAGGGCGGACAAGCACACGGGACAGACTCTGACTTATATGCTGACATGGAATTGCTCCGATCCCGATGATGACTCGGTCACGTTTGAAGTATATTTTGGAACGTCATCTCTACCACACTTGGAAAAATCTAATCACGCGCAAAACAGCTACACGGTTGATTCTCTGGATTACAACACAAAATACTATTGGAAAATTGTGGCGCGAGATATTCATGGAGCGACTTCGTCTTCTTCAGTGACCAATTTTACAACGGAGTCGGTATCAACCCCCATTTGTTCTATATCTCCGACTGGTCTGAATTTCGGCAATATTGAGGTTGGGCAGAGCAAGGATTCATCTTTTGCAATTTCTAACTCCGGGGTAGGAACCTTGAGCGGCACGATTGGCGAAAGTTGCGGTGATTATAGCATAGTTTCTGGAGGTGGTTCTTATGGCCTTGGTGCGGGCGAAAGCCGAACAGTGAGAGTCAGGTTTTCACCGTCCTCATCAGGTGCCAAGAGCTGCACGATTGGAATGGGAAGCATTACCTGCAGTGATTTAAGTTGCACAGGCAATGGTGTTGAGCCTCCGCCCAATTGCTCAATTTCGACGACAATCCTTGAGTATTCATATGTTGAAGTCGGTCAGTATAAGGAC
Organism: uncultured bacterium; assembly: GCA_903903945.1. Taxonomy (GTDB): domain Bacteria; phylum Zixibacteria; class MSB-5A5; order CAIYYT01; family CAIYYT01; genus CAIYYT01. The sequence goes on from CAIVAP010000295.1 coordinate 3,472, forward strand.
CTGAGTTTTGCAATCACGAACACCGGCGGTGGGATTCTAAGCGGGTCATGGACTTGGTTGCACGAGCCGCACGACTCCAGTTTCAGCATTGTTTCTGGACGGGATTTCAGTCTTGGAGCGGGTCAGAGTCAGACTGTGACCGTTCGCTTTTCGCCGACATCGCCAGGTGTGCATACCTTCCGAATAGTTACAGGTATTCTGGAGTGCGAAGTCCCTGGCGTGGGTGATGGCCGGGAGTTTCTGGCGATTGCCAGCGAGGAGAATGCCAAGGATGTTTTTCAGGCGATCTATCAAATTGCGCATAATATGGATAAAGATAGTGTTAGTCTGGGTAATCACGCTGGAACCATTATTACCGGCGACCAGGGTACTGCCTCTATAACAGGGGAGAAATCAGTTGAAAATGGTTCAGACGATTTTTCGGTATGGGAACATGATAAATCCGATTATACCATAGGCTTTAATGCTTATAAATCCGGATCTGTTACTCTGAGCGGTAGCGTAAAGTTTTATAAGTATTTTTCATCAAAACAATACTACTCCGGCTATTATTCAGACGACCTTAGTTATTGGATTGATTGCGACAGCCTTGGAATAGAGCTTAATGAATATGTGGCTCATTTCAGCTCTGTTAACTATCTCGACCTTGTTGACAAAGTTTCTATTGGTTCTCGAGGTCTAAATGACTCTGAGTATCGATTTGAAGTAACGCTAACCACTAATAGCGGTGTCGTCTATAAGTTTGAAGATTGGTTCTAGACGCCATCAGAAATGAGAATATACGTAAGAGGGTGTTTTCCGTTCCGTCAGGTCACGCTTCCCACTACCGCTCCAGCCCCGCCGCTAAGACCCGACGCAACTCGCAATAGCTTGCAGAATATTGGTACAACCGGTAACCCACCCAACGGGTGGGGATTCTGGATCAAGCACTGCATTTCGTGCTGGCAGCGAAGCGCCCCTTGCCTCTTCGGACGTGCAAGAAGATCAAGGGCTCCTCTTCGGTCGATCTGATCTTCGTAGCCGGCTTACCCCCCTGTGCCCCAGCCTAGATCAATCGTCTCCAGCCGCGCTAGGAATCCGCCAAAGCGCCCTAATGACAGCACTCCCCCAACATCTTAGCAATCCGCTTTCGCCTGTTAAAATCTCTTGTTCATTGCGATTTTAACGCGTACATTCCCCAGCCAGTATTCTTTCGAAGGAGGATCGGTTCTGGACGTGCCAGTTTCAGTAATAAAACCCCTTACCATCGGAAACTTGTCCGCCAGAATTCCCATTATCCAAGGGGGCATGGGTGTCGCTATCTCGCTGTCACGCTTAGCCTCGGCCGTGGCAAACGAAGGGTGTATCGGCGTCATCGCCGCGGCAGGCATTGGCCGGAACGAGCCCGACTTCCATTCGAGTTTTCTGCAAGCAAGTATCCGAGCACTCCGAAGCGAAATACGCCAGGCTAAATCCCTGACCGATGGCATACTCGGATTGAATATCATGGTAGCGCTATCGACCTTCGGCGAATTGGCTCAGGCCGCGATCGAAGAGGAGATCGATATCATCTTTGCGGGCGCGGGTCTGCCACTGTCACTGCCACAGTACCGGAAGCCGGACTCCAAGACCAAGCTGGTGCCGATCATTTCCTCTGCCAGAGCCGCAGGACTGATTTGCAAGAGTTGGATGCACAAATGGGATTATCTTCCTGATGCAATCGTCTTGGAAGGTCCAAAGGCGGGGGGACATCTCGGATTCAAAGAAGCGCAAATTTTTGACCCCGATTTTGCTCTTGAGAAATTGCTCCCGGCCGTTCTCGATGAAGTTAGTATTTACGCAAACCGTTACGGGAAGCACATCCCAGTTGTCGCCGCCGGCGGCATCTATACCGGCCACGACATTCTGAAATTTATGCGCATGGGAGCCGCCGGCGTTCAGATGGGAACCCGGTTTGTCGCCACCCATGAATGCGATGCTGATCTCCGATTTAAGCAAGCCTATATCGACGCAACTGAAGATAGAATCGTCATCATCAAAAGCCCGGTCGGGATGCCGGGGCGGGCGATACGCAATAAGTACATTGATGAAGTGGAATCAGGACAAAAGAAACCTTACAAATGCCCGTTCCATTGCATCATCACTTGTGACTACAAGGATTCGCCCTATTGTATCGCCGATGCTCTCGTCAGCGCCCAAGAGGGTCATCTGGACGAAGGATTCGCATTTGCCGGCGCCAATGCCTATCGGATTAGTGAGATCGTTTCGGTCAAACAACTTGTCACTTCGCTGTTGACTGAAGTACACAAAGCCGAGGCGGCAACGTTACGGCAAATCAGCTGACTAAATCTGTCGAGACTCCACTCAGATTCCATTACATATTACTGATCACGGCGTAAGTGAACTCTTTCGTTGTGGCCGTGCCACCGAGGTCACGGGTTAGGACTTTGCCGTCGCGGATAACCTGTCGGACGCCATTCATAATCCTGTCGGCAGCGGCATCTTCATGCAGGTGGCGTAGCATGAGTATCCCCGAAAAGACCAGCGCGCAGGGGTTGGCAATTCCTTTGCCGGCGATATCTGGCGCCGAGCCGTGCACCGCCTCAAACACGGCGCAGTCGGCGCCGATATTCGCCCCCGGCACCATGCCGAGTCCGCCGACTAGCCCTGCCGCCAGATCGGACGCGATGTCGCCATAGAGATTGGACAGAACCAGTATATCAAACTGCGTCGGATCCATGACCAGCTTCATGCAGAGGGCGTCAACGATGACGTCATCAAATTTGATATCAGGATAATCCTGCGCCACCGTTGCAATCGAGTCGAGAAACAGTCCGTCGGACAGCTTCATGATGTTGGCTTTGTGCACCGCCGTCACCCGCTTACGTCCCATCTTGCGAGCGTATTCAAACGCAAATCTGCCGATACGCGTCGACGCAAGTGTGGTAATCACCTTGATCGCTTCGGTGACGCCCGGAGCAACCAAGTGCTCAATGCCGGAATAGAGGTCTTCCGTGTTCTCGCGCACGATCACCAAATCGACGTTTTCGTATCGTGCCTTAACACCTTCCAATGAATGCACCGGTCGGAGATTGGCATACAGATCAAGCTTCTTGCGCAGGCCGACGTTGGCTGAAGAAAATCCCTTGCCTACGAACGTTGTCAACGGTCCTTTGAGTGCCACTTTGTTTCGTCGGATCGAATCGAGCAACTGTTCGGGCACCGGACTGCCGTAGTCGGGAATCGCATTGATGCCTGCCGGAAGTTGCTCCCACTCAATTTCGACACTGGAAGCTTGAATGATCTCCCGTGCCGCTTGGCAAATTTCCGGGCCGATTCCATCCCCTTGAATAAGAGTCACTTTGTGGAGCGCCATGTGCAATTGTCCTTTCCCGCTTTGTCAGGTTATCCCGGCAGCGACATAATAGAAATTAACGAAAGCTGAATTCCGCTTTCGCCGAAATGTCAAATATCTATCTTCCAGCATTCGTGTCAATATGACTATGCCGATAGAGAACAAAATACCAGACTTCCGACATCTCCCGGGTCACAACTGTGTTACGACGGCGATTCGAAACATCGTGAACCATTATGGCTTCCGCTATCAGGAACCGATGGTTTTTGGGCTGGCGGAGGGACTTGGCTTTCAGTTCCGAATTATTGAAGGTTTGGAGAATCCCTACTTGAGTGGAGTGGCGCCCGGATTGCTTGAATCTTTCTGCCATAATCTTGGGCTGACCTATGACGTCGCCGAGTTCGACAACGATAGGGACGCCTTTGCCGATCTCAGGGATCACATTGATCGACAGATTCCCGTTATCGTGCAGGTTGATCTCTTCCATCTGCCATACTTCCAGTCGACGATGCATTTTGCCGGTCATCGTCTGATTCCGGTCGGCTATGATGCGGAATTTATCTATTGCGCCGACACCGGCTTTCATCAGATTCAGAAATGCCCGATCGACAAGTTCACTGAAGCACGCCAGTCGGCTTTCCCGCCGTTTTCGCCAAACCGCAAGCGAGTACGAATTGACAGAATGGCGGAGCGTCCGTTTGTCGAGGAAATGATTACGAAGGCGCTCTTCAACGTCAGTCACAAGTTCCTCAATCATCAGGCCGGCTGCAATTTGCTCCAGATTGCCGATCTCCGTGATCATCTTGGAGCCTATAAGACCGCGAAATCACTTCATGCACAGATTGAAAAAGCTGGCACCGGTGGTGGTTTGTCGCGCAAACTATTCGCCGACTTCCTCGATCAAGCAACTCAGATGTACTCACGCACCATCTACGACCTCGCTTCCTCCAACTTCTCTGAATCCGCTGGGCTTTGGTCACGTATTGCTGCCAATGCCAAAGATGGTAGCCTTGAGGGAGCCGCAGAGGAGCTTGAGAGAATCTATGACTTGGAAACGCGCGCCATCCAGCTCTGCAGCGCTTTTGAGGCAGACGATCTTTAGTTCGAACTCGGGCGATATCGCTCTCTTAGCCGCGACAAAAACGCTTTCCCTTCTCGCAACAGAGTGATTATGTCATTGCGACTAAAGGCAAATAGTTGTCTGATTTCTCCCCCCGCGACGGTGCGGAACATAAATACCAGCAGGATATTTTGTGCGACATAGGCGCCGGCGGTGGCCAGAGCTGCGCCAATCATGCCGAGTGGTGGAATAAGCAGGTAGTTCAGCACGAGCGCGACGGCAAGCGTCATGGCCGTCACGGAGGTCATGACTCCCGACCTTCCGCGCCCAAGTACATGTACCGACAGGATGCCGCCGGTCCCTGTCAGTATCGTCGCCACCAACAGGATGAGCATGGGCGCCTGTCCCGCGACAAAGTTTCCGCCGAACAACAGTAGTACCGGATGCGACAAAAGCGCTGCTACAACGGCCAGCGAGGTCATTACTATCACCAGTTGCCGGAAATAGAAAGGAGTGCTGCGATTGGCGTCGTCATCCGACTGCGCCGAGGCGCGCGGAAAAAACACCGTCTGCACGGCATACGGGACAATTATCAGCGGCATAGTCAATCCGGCAGCTACTGAGTAGACGCCGCCAAGGCCGATACTGCTCTGTAACGCCACGAGAATAAAGAAGTCGGCCCGAGTGAGCAAGTAAGTGAAGGCGCTATTTGCATAGATCCAGACACCATAGCGGAATGACTTGGTAAACAGCTTCCACGAAGGCGTTGTTGGCGAGCCGACGATGCGGGCGCTGTAATACAAATTCAGCAATGCTCCGATACTCCAGCCAAAGACATATCCCGCGAAGACCCGTTGTGCCGATCTTCCCGGAAGCAACAATACAATGACTATGGCAATCAAGCGGGCATAGGTCTGGACCACATCGGAAACGCTTTTCTGCATAATGCGACCGTGGGCCACGAGTTGCTGCGAGCAGAGTTCATAAATGATCATTACCGGTACGGCAATCAAGGCCACCACCATCGTGCCCAGCGGCAAATTGTTGACGAGCGGTTTCCAGAAATTGTAACTGATACAGAATGCACCAATAACGAGCACGCTGGTCAGTAGAGGAAATACCAGCGCATTGGACAAGTGTGCTCGCGGTGATCCGTCATTGCGGCTTACGAAGTACTGCGTGGCGGCGCCCATGCCGAGATGGCTGATACTGAACAGCACGGACGGGACATAGACCAGCATTGTAACCAGGCCCTTGCCGGTATCGCCGAGCGTGCGACTGATTGCGAGATTTATGGCGAACGCAGCCAACAGCGAGAGTATTTGCGACGCCAATAATGCAACGGTCGAATCGAAAAAGCGCAAGACAGCCAACCTCCAGGGGGAGCAGTATAGGGGAGATGGCAAGCGGATAGCAAATCAAAATAAACGGCGGCATCGCTGCCGCCGCTATTCAGTAAGTCTCTGTGGGTCAGGCCCAGTTGTTCCTGATCTGTTTCAGGTAGGTCGGGCTTTTCCGGAGGCCGAGACTCGAAGCCTTGTACTGCACCGAGCCTTCAGTACGACCCAGCTTCTGAGCGATGAAGACGTTCGAATTGGTGCGATAGATCTTCTTCAGTGTGTTGATCTCCATCGGAGTCCAGTTCTTCATGCGACCGGTAGCGTTGAAACGGCGAGTGGTAGTTGTCGGCCGGTTCCAGCGACTGGTGCGTCTGGTCTTGTTTTGTCCAGTGCGTCTTGTCCTGCGATTCATCCTTCGCTCCTTTCA
>CAIVAP010000296.1 GCA_903903945.1 uncultured bacterium
GGCAGTCCGACTCAGTTTTGGCGTTTTTCTCCCGTGTGGCACAGCTATCTACTCCTAATTCTGCTCAACCAAATAGTACTTCGAGACATCCAGTCCCCAAGCCAGTCCCAGTTCTTCCAGGATGGCGGTCAACTCTGTCAGCGACTTGCGCCCGAAATTACGATATTTGAGCATATCGGATTCTGAGCGAGTGATCAGTTCTTTAAGCGTCTGGATATTGGCCGCCCTCAGGCAATTGGAGGAACGGACAGATAATTCTAATTCATCGACCCGCGTGTTCAGAAGATTGCGGACGCGAATAGTCTCTTCGTCCTCTTTCTTCTCTTCAATCTGGACGATTTCTTCATCCATGTGAATGAAGTAGCGCAAATGATCGGCTAGCAGCTTGGCGCTATATCCGATTGTTTCTTCGGGCGTCATCGAGCCATCGGTCCAGACTTCCAGAGCCAGACGGTCATAGTCGGTACGCTGTCCAACGCGAGTGTTGTCAACCGTGTAGTTGACTTTGGTCACCGGACTGAACAACGAATCAACCCAGATGGTTCCGACCGGGCGGTCAGGACGCTTGTTCTGGTCGGCAAGAACGTAACCTCTGCCGGAATCGACGTCAATTTCAATCGAAAACTTCTTGTCTTCGGTCAGTTCGATGATGTGCAACTCAGGATTCAGCAGTTCAATATCACTGCCGGTGGCGATCTGCGCAGCGGAGTACTTCCCCTTGCCGTTGATCGACAGGGTCATCGTGCGGGGCTCGTCCACGTGCATCTTGATCCGGAGCTTTTTGAGGTTCAGAACGATCTGAGTAACATCCTCATACACACACGGAATGGTCGAAAACTCATGCAATACTCCCTCAATGCGCAGCGAAGTCACGGCCGCGCCTTGAATCGCGGAGAGGAGCACGCGGCGGAGGGCGTTACCGATAGTAATGCCGAAACCGCGCTCCAATGGTTCCAGAACGAATCTGGTATAGCGCTCGGTGGCGTTGGTTTCGTCCTTCAGCACTTCTTTCGGAAGTACGAGATTCTTCCATTTCATATTACTTATGCTCCTCCTTGCAAATTACTTGCTGTACAACTCCACGATCAACTGTTCGGAAACCGTGATGGGAATATCGGCGCGCTTCGGGTTCTCCAGCAACTCGCCCTCCAACGCGGCCTTGTTAAGACGCAGCCACGGCAGATCAGCAGAACGTTCCGCGTCCTTGAGAGCCAGATGAATTATGTCGAGCTTACGCGACTTGTCTTTGACTCGCACCACATCATGTGGTTTCAACTGGAATGACGGGATGTCGACGATCTTGCCATTTACCAGAAAATGGCGGTGACGGACTAAGTGCCTCGCCGCCTTGCGCGAGGGAGCAAAACCGAGTCGGTAGACGAAATTATCGAGACGAGTTTCGAGCAACCGCAGGAGGATCTCGCCGGTAATACCTTTTACATGCTCGGCCTTTTCGAAATAGTTATGGAATTGCTTTTCCAGAATGCCGTAGATGCGACGCACCTTCTGCTTCTCACGAAGCTGCAAACCGTAACCCGAAACCTTACGGCGCATGTTGGCGCCGTGTTGTCCGGGAGCAAAAGAGCGGCGCTCGAATGAGCACTTGTCGGAGAAACAGCGGCTTCCTTTCAGAAACAGCTTTTCACCTTCGCGTCGGCATAACTTGCAGTTTGGATCCCTATATCGTGCCATTTATATCTCCCGTCCGTCCTATACTCTACGACGTTTCGGTGGGCGACAACCGTTATGCGGAATCGGCGTGACGTCTTTGATCGCGGTGATCTCCAGACCCGCCGCTTGCAGTGACCGAATGGCCGCTTCGCGACCAGATCCCGGACCTTTCACCCAGACTTCGACTTTCCGCAGACCCTGATCGATCGCCTCTTTGGCGGATGAGGTCGCCGCTAACTGGGCGGCAAACGGCGTCGACTTTTTCGAGCCCTTGAAGCCCGATCTGCCCGCCGTCGACCAGGCAATCACTCCGCCCGTCGAATCGGCAATCGAAACGATCGTATTATTGAAGGTCGCCTGAATATGCACCACACCGGTGGAATCAATGCGCCTTACTTTCTTCTTACCTTTTTTCTTCTTGGTAGGTTCGGCCAATGCAAACTCCTGTATTGTTAAAAAACACTATTCCCGGATCATTTGGACGTCGGCGGCTTCTTTTTGCCGATGACAGTTTTCTTCGGTCCTTTACGAGTGCGCGCGTTGGTCTTGGTTCGCTGGCCACGCAACGGCAAGCCACGCCGATGACGCATGCCACGATAGCTGCCGATATCAATCAGTCGCTTGATGTTCATCGCGATTTCCCCGCGCAACACGCCTTCGACTCGATACTCATTTTCAATTACCGCGCGGAGTCTGGCGATTACGTCTTCCGTCATCTTATGCACGCGGAGACTGGGATCAACACCGGTCTTTTTGATGATCTCGCGCGCCGAGGCCGGGCCTATGCCATAAATGTATCTCAGTGCGATATCAATGCGCTTGTCACGCGGTAAATCTACGCCAGCTATACGAGCCAATTCAACCTCCTAAAGGCTTA
>CAIVAP010000297.1 GCA_903903945.1 uncultured bacterium
AGGCGAATCACCCAGTTTTCTGAGTTCTCTTCTGTGCTCGTAAGTCTCTGCTGGAGAAGGGCGTAGAAGTTGTGACCAGGTTCAATATCTCCCCAGCCATCAACGCTCTCCAGTGTCCGGCGCACTTCCTCTTCAATCTGCTTATTCTTGCCGTTCTCCTGCTTCATCATCGCTTTCCTCTGCACACTCTATTCCTATTGACGCCAATCTAGTAATTTCCTTGCGCTGTTCCCATGATAATTCACAGGCAATTCCTATAGTATTTGTGAAGCTTTTTCTGCAGACTCACTTTGGCCCGATGAATTAACGACTCGACTGACGGCACGGTAGTTTTCAGCAGTGCCGCTACTTCCTGATAGCTCATGCCATCATATTTGCTCAGGACGAAGGCTACCCGCTGATTCTTTGGCAGGGAATCCAGCGCTGCCTGAAGAATCCGGACTCTCTCCTTTTGCTCCAATTGCGCTTCCGGGGTTCCCGAGGCGGGAGCTGGAATGTCAGCTATGTCAAAATCCGGTTTCACCGGCTCGCTGTCAGCTCTGCGCTTCTGGCGGCGATTCCTGCGCAGGAAGTCAAGCGACTTAGATACTGCAATACGGTAAACCCAAGTCGATAGGGAGCACTCGCCACGAAAGTCCTTAATCGACCGATGCACTTCAGCAAACGTCTCCTGGGCAAGATCCTCTGCATCCTGGCGGTCCCCCGCAAAACGATAACAGATATTCAGAACCTTGCGCATGTGTTGCTCGACGAGCATTCGGAAGGCCTGGGGGGCTCCACTCTGTACACCGGCAAGGAGTTCTTCATCTGTCATTCCACTCGGCATCACGGTCAGTTCCCTTTAATATTACTGATCGGCGGAATATACTAATCACCTATATCGGTTGGCATAGCATTCTACCAGAAGCTTCGACAAAATAGGGGGTGAAGCCCCCAACCCTGACGGAATACTCCGCAAGTTTCCCCGATGATCGGCGTCAAACTTTACAGAATCCAGTGGCCAACGGTAAACAGGTGACAAAATGCAGGACATGAAAAAAGGAACCAGACTCAAGAGCACAGTGACGGCGAGAATTGTGGCTTTGGCGGTCTTGGCGTTGGTTGTCTGGAGTTGGCTGGCGGTAAGTCTGGCCTCGGCAGAAGACAGCAGGCAAACGGTACTGTCAATGATGACAAACAGACAGAACGAATCATCGTTAGCCCAGTCTGGGAGTGAAGAGCACAAGGGCAAATCGAGTAAACTTGATCAGAACAAGTCAGGCAAGAGTCGTAAGGACAAGAATCGAGCGAACGAGGGTAGGAAGGGGTCCGGCAAAGGTGGAAGGGAGTCATTTCTCTCAATTCCGGAGGGTGTCTGGCCGGTTGCATCAGTCATAGTTGCACGACCAGGAGCAACGATCATTGATGTAAATATACTTGCGGCGAAGAATGGTCAAGGACATATCGAATATTGGGAGAAGGGAACCAATGCGTTGAGCAAGACAAGGGAAGTGGGATTCGCTGCCGGCGAGCCGTCGGTGATTTGTCTCTCCAATCTCAAGGCAAACACAGGCTACAGTTATCGACTTGCATATGCAGAAGGTGGACAGGGTGCCATAACACTCAGCCCGGAATACGCCTTTCATACCCAACGCGCACCGGGCAGCACCTTTGTCTTTGAGATCCAGGGAGACGCACACCCGGAGAGAGCTCATCAGAACAATCCTGCTTTGTATGCCCAGACTCTTCGCGCCGCAGCGAAGGATCAGCCTGATTTCTACATGACTATCGGCGATGATTTCAGCGTCGACAATCTTCGAGAGATAAATGCAAAGGCGGTAGAGCGAATCTATTTGGGCGAGCGGCATTATCTCGGTTTAGTCGGACAATCGGCGCCGCTCTTTCTAGTTAACGGTAATCATGAACAAGCAGCCCTCTGCAACTTGGACGGCACACCCGATAACGTCGCGGTCTGGGCACAAAACCTGAGAGAGAAGTACTTCTCCCAACCTGCGCCAGAAGGCATATACACCGGCAATACCGAGCCAGTTAAGCACATTGGCCTACTGCGGAACTACTACTCCTGGATTTGGGGCGACGCCCTATTTGTCGTGATTGATCCCTACTGGCACTCGCCCGTTCCAGTCGACAACGTGTTTGGGGGCGGCAATAAGAACAGGGACTTATGGCAGGTCACGCTGGGTGACAACCAGTACGCTTGGCTGCGGGAAACCTTGGCTAACAGCAGTGCGACTTACAAGTTCGTCTTCGCGCACCATGTTCACGGTACAACTCGAGGCGGCACCGAACAGGCCGGTTTCTACGAATGGGGTGGACGGGATCGCGACAGCGTCTGGGCCTTTGACACAAAGCGTCCCGGATGGGAGCTGCCAATTCATCAG
>CAIVAP010000298.1 GCA_903903945.1 uncultured bacterium
AATTTCTGCGAGTATTTTACGCCCAGAAGTCCGATCGTCAAAGTGGCGTCACCACAGCCGTCATCGGCTTCCCCACAAGGTAATGGGACTAATTCAAAACCGCAGAAGGACAGGACCAAATCGGCCTGGGACAATCTCTTTAAGGAATAATCGCGGTAGCATCGAACGACGATTAGAAGCAGCATGAAAAGACTCTTGTTCTTTTTTGAAGATGACCGGGTAGACGATTTCTATCCACTTTGTCTATCGCATACGGTTGCCGAACTACAATGCGGCATCCTGTCACTCGGCGACAAATGGTCGGCCCGAATTGATCATGATGAAGTGCGTTTGATCGCGCGGCGATCGCTTCAGCAATACCTTATAGCCAGTCTCCAATGGCCCATAAATAACTTCGACAATGTCTCCGCTGAGCAGATCATTCTGGTCAATCCCAGGTTCTTGCCGACGGAGGAAGTGGTCACGCAGATTTCCGAGGAGGCAAAGGAACGCGCATTTACTTGTGGTGAGGCGCTCGTGGCGATGACCGTCACCTCTAACAGTGAGCTCTGGTCGAGGCTGAAATCGGCAAAGGGGGCTGATGACTTCTACCAGACGCTACGCGAGTGGGGGGCGGGATTGCCGCACACCGAGGTTGACCTGAAGTCCGTGCGCTATCTATGGGACATTGTCCATCGCAATTCCCGTGAAATCGAACTCGACTTCGATCTATTGATTCCCGATCTGGATTTCTCGCGGATGCTTGACGGTTCCGAAATTGACGACGACGTGCTGATCTACAACGTTGATGATGTCTACATCGGCACCGATGCGCAAATTGACGGGCAGGTCGTGCTCGATGCGCGCCCCGGCCCGATCTACATCGGCGACAAGGTTCAGATCTTTCCACATACCCGCATTGAAGGTCCCGCGTACATCGGTGACCACTGCCAGATTGTCGGTGGCAAAATCCGAACCGGTTGTTCATTCGGACCACACTGCCGTATTGGCGGAGAAGTAGAAGAATCGATCTTTCTCGGTCATTCCAACAAGTACCATGAAGGATTTATCGGTCACGCCTACATCGGCGAGTGGGTCAATTTGGGCGCCTTGACAACGAATTCCGACCTCAAGAATAATTACGGAAACATTAAGGTTGAGCTGCCAAGCGGACTGATCGACACCGGACTTAACAAAGTCGGTTGTTTGATCGGCGATCATACCAAGACCGGCATCGGGACTTTACTGACGACCGGCATGGTAATCGGTTTCGCGACGAATCTCTTTGGCGGTGGTTTGGCAGGGGGTAGATTTCTGCCGTCATTTATGTGGGGTGGCCGTGACGGATTTGTTGAACACCGGGTGGACGATGCCATTGAGACGGCGAAAACTGTTCTGTCGCGACGGGGCAAGAAGTTCGGGACTGCCGAAGAACAATTCTTCAAACAGGTTTTCGAGCAGACACAATTCCAGCGCGACAAGCAGCTACCGAAGCGGTAGGAATCGCATTCGAGTTGTAGCCCACCTAGAGCTGAGCGACAGGTGGGATGTTCTTTTCATCAATTCCCACGAACATACCACATACGCCATCATCGGCTGAAATGCCCAACGACAATCCTATGTTGTTCCCGTCATGAGAGCGACAGCCATTATAGCCATACCCACCCGACGCTACGCTTTGGGTGGGCTACCGGCTTGAGACTTTCGATGCCGTTCGCCCTGAGCCTGTCGAAGGGCAAGAGTCGTCCGTACATCCTTCGACAAGCTCAGGACGAACGGACTCAGGACGAACGGATAAGGAGGCGTAGCCGAGTAGATCAATCCCACTCGGGGCTTGACACTCTCCTGACGTATCGTTTAGTCCCCAACAAAGGATTTGCCCTATTGTCAAATGCAGCTTATGTTCTTCCCACCGTAATCCGGCATGGTGCGCTGCCCACAGTGTAGGTCATGATTTCTTGCGGCTTGACCGGCTAATAGGAGACGGCGCACAAACCGGCTAAGACGAACCTGCTTGCGAGGGTATCACATTGCCTGAACTGCGAAAAGATCCGATTGTTGGTCGTTGGGTGATTATTTCCACCGAACGGGGCAAACGCCCGAGCGATTTCACCGGCACCGAAAAAAGAAAAGAACCGCGAAGCTGCCCTTTTTGTCCGGGGAATGAATCTTTGACTCCGCCGGAAATCGTCGCTCTGCGCGATCAGGGCACCAGACCTAATACACCGGGCTGGCGCCTGCGAGTAATCTCGAACAAGTATCCGGCGCTCAAGATCGAAGGGGATCTCAATCGTGAAGCGGAAGGGATGTTCGACCGGATGAACGGCATCGGCGCGCATGAAGTTGTGATCGAGACACCGGATCATTACAAGGATTTGGTTGATCTGGAAGTCGGCGAGATTACTCAGGTGATGTTTGCCAAACGGGATCGCATGGCTGACCTCAAACGCGATATGCGCTTCAAGTACGTCATGGTATTCAAGAATCAGGGGGAGGCTGCCGGCGCTTCACTTGAGCATTCACATTCGCAGTTGATCGCAACTCCAGTTGTCCCGAAGCGGGTACAAGAGGAGATCGAAGGGAGTCAGAAGTACTTCAATTACAAAGAGCGTTGCGTTTTCTGCGACATCATTCGCCAGGAGCTTGGCTCCGGTATCCGGGTCGTCGCCGAGTCGGAAGACTTTGCCGCTGTGACACCATTTGCATCGCGCTTTCCCTTCGAGATCTGGCTTTTGCCCAAAAAACATGAAAGCAATTTCTTGAATATCTCCGACCGCTTGATGGAAGAGTACAGCCGGTTACTAAAAACCGTTCTCACTAAGCTCAAATTGGCTCTATCCGATCCACCGTATAACTATGTACTGCACACTGACACGTTAAGTACCATTGCTCGCGAGCAATATCACTGGCATTTGGAGATCATTCCGAAACTGAGCCGCGTCGCCGGATTTGAATGGGGCACCGGGTTCTATATTAATCCGGTCTCTCCGGAGGACGCTTCCGCATACTTGCGCGAGATCGAAACAAAATAGTAGCTGTGCCTAACCCAGGGAGGGGTTACGTAATATGAAAAAACTCAATATCGCCTATGTCGCCAGCGAAGTAACGCCATACTCCAAGACGGGCGGACTGGCGGATGTTGCCGGTGCTCTACCGCAGGAATTGGCGGCCCTCAAGAACAGAGTAGTTCTGTTTTCGCCCCGCTATGCGTCCGTTGACAGAAAGAAGTACGACCTTCTCGAAGTCCCCGATTTCGGCTCGCTGTCTGTAACCATCGCCGGCAAGGAATATAAGTTTGGGCTGCTGAAACGAAATGCAAAGACGCCGGGTTTGGAGACCTACTTCATCGACAGTGCGGAATTGTTTGGTAGAAATGGTCTGTATCAAGATCCCGTGACGGTGAAGGACTATCCCGACAATGATATCCGCTTCGTGATGTTTGCCAAAGCAGTTCTACTTTCTCTGGAGAAACTTGGCTTCAAGCCGGACATTGTGCATGCCAACGACTGGCAAACGGCAATGGTCATCGCCTACCTGAAAACAACCGAGCGCGAGAATCCCTTCTTCGCAGGCGCCAAGTCAGTACTGACTATTCACAATGTCGCCTATCAGGGACTCTTCCCGGCGGAACGATTCGACCGACTTGGACTTGACCGCTCTCTCCTATATCCAATGTCACCATTTGAGTATTGGGGGAAAGTCAATCTGCTTAAGGCGGGAATTGTGTACGCAGATATTGTCAACACCGTCAGCAAAACCTATGCGGAAGAAATTCAGACAACCAACGATTATGGCTACGGTCTTGAAGGCGTGCTGCGAGATCGCCGCAGTGTTCTTTTCGGTGTGGTCAACGGTGTCGACTATGAACTCTGGTCACCCGAGCGCGACACACTGATTGCCAAGAAGTTTGACACCAACACCCTTGACGGAAAAGAGACGAACAAGCAGAAGCTGCTACTTGTGTCCAAACTCGGCAAGGACCGACTGGACAAGCCCCTGATTGGCGTGATCAGCCGTCTGGCGCCGCAGAAGGGATTTGACCTGATCGAAGAAATCGCCGAAGAACTATTCGCGTTGGATTTCACTTTTGTCTTGCTCGGCACCGGCGACAAGGTCTATCACAAGCTATTCGAAAACCTGCAGACCAAGCACCCCGATCGCATTAAGGTCAACCTGGCTTTCGACAACACTCTGGCACACCAGATTGAG
>CAIVAP010000299.1 GCA_903903945.1 uncultured bacterium
ACCTCGAGAGTCGCAACTTCAATGTACCGGCAATCATCGTTCAGATTCTCGTAGTCGTGACACTGCTGTTGACTTCGATGGCAATTGTCAAGGAAAAGGAATTTGGCACCATGGAGCAGCTTGCGGTTACGCCGATCAGATCGAGCGAGTTGATCATTGGCAAAGCCCTGCCATACGCCTTCATCGGTATGGTCGATATCACGCTCATCTGTACGGTCGCGGTGTTCTATTTTGGGGTGCCGTTGCTCGGCAGTCTCACGCTCCTGTTTGCCACGTCACTCGCTTTCATGATGTCGACATTGGCCGTGGGGCTGCTGATATCGACCGTATCGAAGACGCAACAGCAAGCTATGATGACCTCCTTCTTCTTCATGATGCCGGCGATTTTGCTCTCGGGATTCGCCTTCCCGATCGAAAACATGCCGGAGCCGATTCAATATGTCACCTATCTCAATCCGTTACGCTACTTTGTCGTAATCATCCGCGCCATCTTTCTGAAAGGCGCCACGACGATCCAACTTGTCGACCAGATCGTCCCCTTAGTCGCGCTCGGTTTAGGCACGCTGGCTCTGTCATCGATCTGGTTCCGCAAACGGACGCGTTAAACGTAGTCCGACGATCTGGTTTACGAAATTCTGCCGGTAGCGGGCTGGTGCCATTGTTTGGTGTTTCAATTTGGTACGCCGGTGCAAATGCCCCCGATCTAGAAGAACGGAATATTGTCAAGTCCCACATTTGCCGATATACGAGAAGACAGGCACAAATAACGCCTAGGAACAACGGGATAGACGGAGCAGAGCCAATGGAGACCAACCCCATCGCTTCGACATTGCCACAGCAGATCGCTGCGGACGGCAGCCCTGTTACGGCACGAGCAACTCCATCCAAGTATGGAGCGATGCGGATGGCTCGCTACCTACTCCGCTCATTCGACGATTGCTTTGATGTTTGTGAGACTATCAATTGTCAGGTCCAAGAGAGGGTTGAACGGAATGACATTGAACCAGTCTTTCGCGAAATCGAATGCTGGGCGATGGCTGTGCCGAACACCGCTTCGAGCGTCATCGTCGGCCTTGGGATTCCCAGCCTTATTCTCGAGGGTCAGCGGACCACCACACGTCCGATTCGACCTCTGCAACTCGACTTCAGCAAGAGCCCTAAGCCGGCCGTCAAGAGAACGGACAAGGCATTAGTTATAGCGCATGATGTCAAGAGCTTCTTCGACCTGCACGCTCTTAATCATTACCTGAGGAATCCAGAGGGCTTGAAAGCTCAGGGTCTGGAATTGGCCACGATAAGAAAAACCATGAAAATGATGATCAAAAAGCGGGACGGCGTCAAAGCCAATTTTGCGCTGATTCTGACATGTACCGTCGAGTCAGACGAGGAGAAGATCGCCAGTCAGTCGAGGGAGAAGCCAGAGAGCCACGTCTGAAGCGAAATGGGCGTGGGTCGCGCCTATCGCTGACAGACAGGCGTCTGCGGGAGACAACATGACAGACTACAAAGACAAGCTGCCTCGGATAATGGCGGTCGACGACGAAACCGAAGTGATTACGGTAATCTGCGACTACTTCCAGGAAGAGGGATACGAAATCACCGGCTATTCTGACGCGCAAGCAGCTTTGCTTGCTCTCGACGACAGTACAGTGCTACCGGATGTGATTTTGGTCGATATCATGATGCCATCTATAGATGGCTACGAGTTTAGCAGGCGTCTTCAGGCTGAACCGCGACTAAAGAATATTCCCGTCATCTTTCTTACCGGCAAGGATCGTGGCGATGATGCACTCACCTTCTTGAAATCCGGTGGACAACTTTATGTCAAGAAACCATTCCACCTCTCCGACCTTAAAAATCTCGTACTGCTTTCTGCACAAGTCGGTTTCCCGACATAGCATCATCCTCTCGCCCCGACTCTGACGATCGTTCAGTTGCAACTCCAAGCTGACATGTGCAACTGGTCTTCAATGCCATAGAGAGATCCTGGGAGCGCTTGCCCAAGTGAAACAATGTCGCGAGCGAATTCGTGCGCTAATGTATGGGAATGCTACATGTGTTGCTGGACGCGATTTAGAAGCGACGTAAGCGCCGAGAACCGATCGGACTCCTCGGGGTACGATGCCGTACGGACCTCGAGCGGAGGTTCAAAAGGCAGACTAAGTCCACCCTTGAGATAGTCACGGACGAACATGTCGATTCTATTTCGCACATTATCAACGTTGGCCTTTGACGTCTCCACCAGCAGGATTCCCAGCCGGTTCTTTTCGAACGTGGAAATTACGTCAGATAGTCGCAACGAATTGCGCAGGCCCGCCTCGATTTGACTGCACACAGTGTCCAGGTCGATCTTGAGCTGACCTTGGCGGTTAACCATTGCACGGGCGAACTCACTCAGATCAACCATTATCAACGACAGGAACAGACAATACCGTTCCGCCCGGCTGATCTCCAGTTGCGTTCGCTCAAGGAATCGTTGATGCGACTCGGTACCTACTTCCATACTCCTGCTCGAATTTTTGTCCACAGTGCTTGCCAAAATCAGACCTCTTGAGATTTTAGTTCCCTAATATCCGGTCTGAAAACGAAGCAATAACAGTGCCACGATGACAGATGTGCGCTGCGACCTCCTTTTAGACGCAACTCCTTGCCAGTCCGTTGACAGCGCGGCAGAGGATTCCATGGTAACTGAGAAATTGCCGAAATCGACTCTAAAAGACCCATGGATTGCAATTGGATTCATCTATCATGCAACAAGTTACTTCCATTGGCTAACTCACTACTTTATTTCGTTAAGCCGATATTCCTTGATCTTGTAAAGCAGTGAACGATACGAGATTTCCAGCATTTCTGCCGCACGGCGGCGATTCCAATTCGTCCGCTTTAGCACTTCCGAGATTAATTTCTTCTCTTCGTCCTCAATAGTCCTGGCAAGTCGCTGTTTCAGCGAATAGGAATCGGCAACCGCAACACTCGAATCAGACAATGGGTGCGTCGCAGCCGCTGGGATAGCCTGATGATAAGCCATTGCCACTCGGGGTGTTCGTTGGGGTGTCGTCGGCATTTCGCCGACATTCTGAATCATGTCGAAAACGACACTCTCATCTTGCCTGACAATCATTTGCTTCATCAGGTTCTCCAACTGCCTGACATTCCCCGGCCAGTGATGGCGAACCATTGCCGTCATGCAGTCTGGGCTGATCTTGCCAAAATCGCGTTTATATAGAGCATTATATTTCTGCAGAAAGTGATTGACCAACAATGGAATGTCTTCACTGCGTTCTCGTAATGGCGGCAGCTGAACCGTGATCTCGTTTAGACGGTAAAACAGATCATCCCGGAATCCGCCGTCGAAGATAGCCCGCTCCAGATCGCGATTGGTAGCGCAGACAATCCGCACGTCAACTTTGATATTCGTGATCCCGCCGACCCGGATAAACTCGTGCTGTTCCAAAACCTGCAAGAGCTTGGCCTGCAGTTCAACCGACATATCCCCTATTTCATCGAGAAATATCGTGCCTTTGTTGGCCGTCTCAAATCGTCCCGGTTTTGTCTTGTGCGCGCCCGTGAAAGCGCCCTTTTCGTAGCCAAAAAGCTCAGCTTCCAGCAGTTCGCGCGGAATGGCAGCGCAATTGACTTTGATAAATGCATTGGCTCGCCGAGGAGACATCGAATGCAGCATACGGGCGACTATTTCCTTGCCGGTACCGGACTCGCCGCGAATCAACACCGATAGCTCGCTATCAGCTACTTGCTCAATCAGATTTTTGATCTCCTGCAACTTGAGCGAATCGCCGACAAAGCTTTCATACTGGCTCTTGGCTTGCAGTTCGACCTTGAGGTCTCGGACTTCCTTCTCAAGTTGGCGGCGCCTAAGCGCGTTCTGCAAGTGCAGACCGACTTCCTTGACGTCGAACGGCTTGTTGATAAATTCGGTCGCTCCCAGTTTGATACAGTCGACTACGGTCTGCGTTTCGCCTTGCCCTGACAGCATGATTACATCTGACAACAGGTCGGATTTTTTGATCTTCTTGAGCACTTCCATCCCGTTCATACCGGGCATCCTGATATCCAGCAGAATTAGCGGCGGTTTCTCTTTGGAAGCCACCTGGATACCCTCGACACCGTCGGAGGCGGTGAGAATGTCAAATTCATCCTCCAATCCCTCCCGCAGTATCCAAGAAACCTTAGGATCGTCGTCGATAATCAGCAGCTTGGTCTTTTCTTCCGTCATATCCATCCTCTTATACGTCAGTTATCGACGCAAGTGCTCGAAAATTGAGCAACTCACTGCAAACTTCATGCAGAAGGTTGCACCAGGAAATTGGTCTTGGCATTCCGATTAGGCAAGCGTTTTTTTGCAGGAATGTGCACTTGGGCTTTTCTTGTGTGGATATCGCAAGTGTGATCGCGGTTGGTGCCACTATGCGGCGGGTAGCTTGATAATGAAGGTCGTGCCAGCTCCCTGCTCGCTCTCAAACTTGATGTCACCATTGTGAGCCATCACGATACGTTCGCAGATTGACAGACCCAGTCCGGTACCGCTGTCTTTGGTGGTAAAATAGCGGTCAAACACCTTGTGCTGCACTTCCGGAGCAATGCCTTCGCCCGTGTCCTTGATTTGCAGCGTCACAAAAGGTTTCTGCTGATTCTCATCGAGCTTGCTGAAAGCTTTGATGGACAACCTACCCCCTTGGGGCATCGCTTCAATGGCGTTGATGATCAGATTGAGTAGCATTTCGACGATTTCATTTTCGTTAACCAATACGGAAGGCAGGTCGTCTTCGAACTCCTGCGAAAACGCGATTCCGTGCTTGGTCAGGTCGTTCTCTACGAGACGAATCACTCGCTTGATCAGATCGCTCATCCGCTTCTGTTCAAGCTGATACTTCTTAGGATTAGAGAAGTCGACAAGTTCTTTGACCAGTTCATTGAGGCGCAGCATTTCCTGCTCGGCCGTCATAAAGAAATCATCCGACTGCGCGATTTCCGGCCAGCGCTCCCGCATAATCTGCAATGAGCCGCGGATGTTGGTCAGCGGCTTCTTAAGATCATGCGCGATTTCCGACATCATCTTCCCCATCGTCATCAGCCGCGTAGCGTTAAGCAGAGCCCGTTGCTGCTCATAGACGGAGGTCGCCTGCGAAGCCACAATTGAAGCGATATTGATATCATTCGGCGAAAACGCGTGCTCCCGCCGCGAACCCAGACAGAATACGCCATGCAGTGAACCCTTGGTAATGATCGGAACCGTCGTCAGCGTCTTGGCTTTATCCTTGAAGTATGGTATTTCCTCGATATGTGTCCTGATCACGCGCGCTCTAACGCTCGACGAATAGACGGTCTTTTCCTTCATGGAGAGTTCCCGGCCTAACAGCGTGATTGCTTCTCTCTTGCCAAGGCCCTCCCAGTAATTAACCATCAGCGTCTCCGTACGTTCCTGCCATGACAACCACACGGCGAAATCAACATCCATGATCTTCTTCAGCATCTGATAGATCATCTCCGTCATGTCGCGCGAGTTGTCAATAGTCGTAAGATTCGTGGCTAGTTTGTACAGCGCCCCGAACTCGTTAAGCTTCTTGTTAAGCTGCTGGAGATGCTCGGCGTCGTCAATGGCGATCGCCGCCTGCGCCGCAAAAGTGACCAGCAGTCGCAGATCGTTCTCGGCGAAAGCGGTACCGTGTTTGGGATCGGAGAGGTTGATGACACCAAGAACCCGATCCTTTATTTTCAGAGGCGCCGACACCAGTGAATTGGTCTCGTAGTTACCTTTGGCGTATTGCCGAAATCGCTGATCGGTTAGGATGTCGGTTATCAACAATGCTTCACCGCTCTGCGCAACGTAACCGGCAATCGAGTTGCCAAGCTTCACGCGGGTGCTGCGCTTCACTTCTTCACTCACGCCGACTGCCGCTGAAATCGTCAGTTCCCCCTTGTGTTCATCCAGCAGCATCACTGAACCGACTGTCGCACCGATTACGTCCAATGCCACCGCGATGATCTTGGTCAGCAATTTGTGGAGATCATGCGACTGTGAGAGGAGGATGCCCGCCTGATAGAGTGCATCCACCTCGGCCACGCGTCGATTCAGCTGTTTGTTAGTGTCCTGCAATTCATCCACCAATCGCTGCCTCGCGATTTCCAACTCGCGCTTTTCCAATGCCCGCTTGGTTGCCAGCTTGAGCTGCGTGAATTCAATCGGCTTCATCAGGTAGTCATAGGCCCCCATATTGATCGCCGCCAGTGCGGTTTCCAGCGAGGCATAGGCAGTCATCAGTATCACCATTGCATCCGGAGTCTGCTTGCGAATTTCCTGTAGCAATTGGATACCATCTATCCCCGGCAATCGGATATCGCTGATCACTAGATCAAAACTGGTTTCGGCATATAGGCGTAACGCCTCCTTGCCGTCAAGCGCGGTCTGGACATCATAGCCCGATTTGGCGAGCAGGCTCTCCAGCGACCGGCAGAGACGCTCCTCATCGTCGACCACAAGTATGCGCGATTGTTCAACCTGCGGCATGATCGCCCCGCAAAGGTAGTGTAATTGCAAAGCGGGCACCGGCGCCCGCGACATTCGTCGCGGCAATCTCGCCTCGATGTGACTTGATAATTCCGTAGCAGACACTCAGACCCAGACCGGTACCACGGCCCCCCGTTTTGGTAGTATAAAATGGTTCCCAAATTTGCGTCAGGTTCTCAGGCGGGATTCCTGGTCCCCAATCCGTCACGCGAACGATCAACTGCTGCTCGTTCTGCTCGCCGTCGATCAGTATCTTGCCCCCGTCCGGCATAAAGTCGCAAGAATTAATCAGCAGGTTCAAGAACACCTGCTTCAACTGTTCTGCCGAGCCCCAAATCAGCGGCAGTCCCGATGGCAGTTGTTTTTCAATTCTGACCTTGCACACCCGCGCATGATGCGACAACAGGAGGAGAGTTTCATCGACGACCGCCTCAATGTCTATTTCTGCGAAGACATCCTCGCGCGGACGGAACAAATCCAGCAACTGCCTCACAATGCGGGCAATGCGATCTACTTCCTCAGTGACTATCTGCAAATATTCGCCGGCGCTGTTGGATGATGGCGACGCCTCGGAGGCCAACAGCAAATAATTCTTGATGATACCAAGCGGATTATTGACTTCGTGCGCCACTCGTGCCGACAACTGTCCGAGCGCTGCCAGCTTCTCTGCCTGCACCAGTTGTGATTGCGCGGTGCGCAGTTGTTCCAGCGCCTCCTTCTCCGACTCAAACAGTCGAGCATTTTCGACTGATACTGAGAGCTGGTTGGCGAGAATGGCGAGGAATTCCAAATCGTCGTCAAAGAACGCGGTGCCGGAAATCTTGCGCGTTACCGACAGCAAGCCTCGTATGCGATTTTGCAACGACATCGGAATTAGATATTCGCATTCAATCTGGCGCAATAGATGCACTTCGTCAATGTCACCAACCTGACGCAGGATTTCATTATAGGACAGCGGCTTGAAATGCACCGCGCGGAACAGTTCGAAGATCGGGCTGTCCTCTGGGATGAACTTGTCGCCGGATGGCTCTATCGATAACCCTTTTTGCTTGGCCAGCGTCAGGTCATCATTGTGATGATTTTTGGCAATCAACACGGCAGCCCCGTTGACACCCATCTGACCGATGCAGGTCAGAATGATGCCATCCAAAAGCGTCGGCGTATCAAGCACAGAGCTGAGATGCTTCGAAATCTCGAAGACCGTATAAAGGTCGAATATCTTGCGTTTGAGCCGTTTGTTGGTCTCGGTCAGCTCTTCCAGGCGTGTAGGCAGATTCTGCGCGTCGGCCGTGACCCGGAGCACTTGTCGCGACGATTTAGCCATCTATGTATGTAATATCGGCAGACAGTAGGTTAAGTCGCTTGCGCGAGTGCAACTGTTTAAGCCGCGTAATTGCCTCGCCGACAGTATAATGCGAGCCGCAGATCAAGACCATCTCGTCTTTGGCAGCCAATTTTAGCGCTCGATCGACCGCATCCGCGACTACCAACTTGACATCGAAGTCGAGCCCCGCATTTGTCGCGCCCCAGATTACGCCTTCGATCTCGGCTGCGCGGTGCGCTTGGGGTCTGGTGATAACCGCGCGCTTCGTGATTGCCGCGAATTCCTGCATCATAATGTCAAAATCCGGTCGCTCCAGAAATCCGCACACGAGTATCACTTTGCGATCACCATAGACTGTTTTGAAAGTGCTTACCAACGCCCGCGCGCCGTCCGGATTGTGCGCGACATCAAGCACGATCTCAGGTTGCTTCGAAACGAGCTGAAAGCGTGCCGGCCAACGGATGCGTCTAAGACCCATCTTGACGGCACGATCGTTGATCTTAATTCCCTGCTGGTTTAGTACCTCAGCACATTTTACCGCAATCGCGGCATTATCAATCTGATGAAAACCGACCAAGGAACTGGACAGACCAGAACCCGCCGGCGTACGTGATACGTCGAAGCGCATTAGACCGTTGCTGAATGAATATCGTTTCCTCGGTTGCGCAGGCCTGGTAATCGTCGTACGGCGCTCTTTGCAGACCTCGCGAAACAGCTCATAAAGTTCCGGACGCCGTTCCCCCGTCACCAGCGGTACGCCGGACTTGATGATCCCCGCCTTCTCCACGGCGATCTTCTCCAATGTGCTACCCAGTATCTTGGTGTGATCGAAATCAATGTGTGTGATGACCGAAAGCCTCGGTTTCAGGATATTAGTCGCATCCAGTCGTCCGCCGAGACCGACCTCGACGACCGCCACATCGACACCCATCTTGCGGAAATACCAGAAAGCCAGCGCCGTGGAAATCTCAAAGAACGTGATGCGAGCGTCGACAATAAACTGGCGATGCTTTCCGACAAATTCCGCCACCGATTTCTTGTCAATGGCCCCTTGCACGGTGCGCACTCGCTCGCGATAGTCCACCAGATGCGGCGAAGTAAATACGCCGGCGTTGTAGCCCTGCGCCTTCAGAATCGAGAATAGTATGGAGCAGACCGAACCCTTGCCGTTCGTGCCGGCGACATGAATCGACTGGAAGCTGTTCTGCGGATTACCAAGATGGTCTAGAAAACGGGTGATGTTGTCCAGCCCCATCTTGATACCGAACAACTCAAGACCATAGACAAACTTGATCGCGTCGTCGTAACGCATATCTAACTCGACATGTAATCGAGCAACGAACTAACCGTAGAACGGAGCTCCGGGCGAGGAACGATCTTATCGAGAAAACCGTGGTTCATGAAAAACTCCGACGTTTGAAAATCATCCGGCAGCTTCTGCCCAATCGTCTGCTCGATGACACGCCTCCCGGCGAAGCCGAGTAGCGCACCCGGCTCGGCAATGATCACGTCACCCAGCGATGCGTAACTGGCCATCACGCCGGCCGTCGTCGGATTCGTCAGAATTGAAACATAGGGTGCTTTCGTTTGCGCCAGTCGCGCCAACAGCGCGGAAGTCTTCGCCATTTGCAGAAGCGACAAAATCCCCTCTTGCATCCGCGCCCCCCCGGAACAGGAGACGATCACCAGCGGAATCAGACGGTCAATCGCACGCTCGATGGCGCGGCTGACCTTCTCGCCAACGACGCTTCCCATACTGCCGCCAATAAATGAAAAATCCATCACCGCAAACGACACCTGTCTGCCATCCATCGTGGCGATACCACAGATCACCGCATCGTTCTTCATAGTTTTTCGACGCGCGTCCGCGATACGGTCAGGGTACTTTTTGGAGTCGCGGAATCCCAACGGGTCGAGAGATGTCAATCCGGCATCGTATTCCTGAAAGCTACCTTCATCCAGCAGGATAGCCATATAATCTTCGGGGCGGATGCGAAAATGGTAGGAGCATTTGCGGCAAACCCAGAGCGATTTCTCCAACTCTCTGACATAAATGATTTCGCCACACGAATTGCATTTAGTCCAAAGTCCGTCGGGAATCTCCTTGCGCTCGGTCGGTGGCGGCTGCGGTTTGCGTCTAAACCATTCCATGGTCACTCACCTATTGTCATTTGCATCGTAAACGAATCATCCGGCGGATTGACATAGAATCCCTTGCGCCGTGTTATTACCGCAAATCCATACTTCTCGTAAAAACGGATTGCCTTCTTATTGGCCGTACGTACATCAAGCACTATCTGATCGATTCCCTTGGTCAGGAGTCTCCGCCGCAGATCATCCAACAACACTCTCCCCAGCCCCTGCGATCGGTACTGCCGGTCAACCGCAATATTGGCAATATATCCGTAATCGTCAAGCGCAATACAGCAGAGATAGCCGGCGCAATGCCCCAGTTTGTGTATCGCCAACGCCATTACGTGTGGACTGTCAATGTCAGATCGGAAGCTGTCGCGGTCCCAGGCATCGCTAAATGCCTCCCACTCAATAGCCAGCACCTCGTCGAGGTCCGCGTACGTCATCTCGACGACCTGCCCATCCGCCGCTGCCGCATCGCGGCGCTGTTCCGGCTGCGATTTGAGCAGATAGTTGACATCAAGATCGGCCGGATCAAGTCGATTCCACAACTGAAAGTCTCGCGCAAAAATCCGCGCCAGCTCACCTCCATTGTAAGACGAAGGAGAAGCTACGGCAAGCTCTCTGCCGATGCCGGTCACAGCCTTGCTCAAGCGTTCGACACCGGGACCCGCGAACAACGAATCCGTATAGCCCGCAAAAAGTTCTTTAATATCGTGGATCGCAATGTCACGACCGTTCTCGGAAACGTAAAACTGATCCGCGCGACAATGAATGACGATCACCGGTTTCTGCCCCTGCTCGACAAAGAACATTCGCTCCAACATCGGGTTGGCGCCCGTGATAATCTGCTTCTGCCAGGCTTGCGCCAGACCTAACACAGTCGCCATTCCCACACGCAATCCCGTAAATGATCCCGGTCCTCCGGTAACCGCCAGATAATCGAGTTGCGATGGCATAATACCGGCTTCCTTCAACACCACCTCTATTGCGCTGATCATCTTGTCCGAGTGGGTGCGGTCGGCGGCACCGTCGTAACTTGCCAAGGCGTGCTGTTCATCAGCAACACCGATTTTCAGTCGGTCGCTCGAGCTGTCAACGGCCAATAGCAGCATGCGCGATTTCCTCAATTACAATTCCCCGGCTTTCTTCGCCGACCATTGTGAAGCTAATGCGAATATAGTCCATCGACAACAGATGCTCACACTTTTCTCCCCACTCGACCAGCACGATGCCGTCGGATTCAAGATACTCTTCAAATCCGAGATCAACCAACTCCGCGTCCCCCTGAATACGGTAGAGATCAAGATGATAGATCGGCGGTATCGTCGGATAAACATTGACGAGTGAAAACGTCGGGGAGGTTGCCGAGACCGTCTCGTTGAAGTAGCTCACGACTCCGCGCGTAAACAGCGTCTTGCCCGCGCCGAGATCGCCAAACAACAGAACCAGATTTCCCGGTTTGAGAGCTGCGGCAAACTGTCGCGCGATGTCGATCGTCGCGCTTTCCGAATTGGATTGATAGCGATTCCGAATCATCTACCTTTGGGCCTGAGCGTCGCCACGGGCACAATCATCTCTTCCATCGTGATGCCACCGTGCTGGAAGGTGTTATGGAATTTCAGATTGTACTCGTTGTAATTGGTCGGATAGACAAAATAGTAATCCTCGCGTGCGATCAAGAACGTCGTGGCGAGCGTAAAACGCGGCAGCCGATACAACTCCGGATTCTTAATCAATAACGCTTCCCGTGGCTCGCAGTTGAGGTTGTCGCCATATTTGTAGCGCAAATTCGTAGAAGTATCGCGCTTGCCGTAGGCTACGGTGCCGCGCGAACAGAGCACGGCGCCGTGATCGGTCGTAATAACACAGGTGGCGCCGATCTGAGCGACATACTTCACGATATCAAACAGCGTCGAATGGCTGAACCACGACCGCATCAAGGTGCGAAATGCCGCCTCATCAGGGGCGATCTGCTGCAGCACTTTCGACTGCGAACGACCATGCGCCAGTATGTCCAGGAAGTTGAAAACGACTGCATATAGCGGCGTGTTCTGGTACGTTGATAGCCGCTTGACAAATCCTTCTTCTTCCTTAAGATCTCCCATTTTGAAGTACTTCGGTTCCCCCGGTACTTTGAATTTCAGTCGCCGGTATTGCTCTGCCAATAGCGTATCCTCAAAGCGGTTCAGACTCCGCTCGTCCGACGTCCCGCCTTCCCAGATTTCCGGCTTGTACTTCGCCAGTTCATCGGGGAACATACCCGAGAAGATTGCATTGCGTGCAAAAGGCGTTGACGTGGGCAGAATCGAGTAATAGTACTGGGTCTGGATGTCCAAATAGTCCGCAATAATCGGCTCAACAATCAGCCACTGGTCAAGCCGCATGCAGTCCACAACGATGAAGAACGTCGGCTTCTTATCATTAATGTGCGGTGCTACAAATGTCTTGATCAGTGATGGCGACAAAACCGGACCGGTTTGATTCTTCAGCCAACGCGGGTACTCTCTTTCGATATACTTGGCGAATTCGAGGTTGAACTCTTTCTTCTGACTGAGATGACTTTCCTTGAGTCCTTCATCGGCCATCCGCTCCAACTCGACATCCCAATGCGACAGGTACTGGTGAATCTCCACCCAGTCGGATGGCTCCATCGGCCCATACAGCTTTGTGCGTAGCGCGTTAAAACCTCCAATATAGTCGCGCGTCAGAAAATCGCTCTGGATCCGCCGCGAGTCCAGAATCTTCTTGGCGACGGCTAATACTTGCGAGGGATTGACCGGCTTGGTCAAGTAGTCGGCGATATTCTTGCCGATCGCCTGATTCATCAGGTGCTCTTCCTCCGACTTGGTCACCATCACTACCGGAATGTGCGGCCTGATCTTCTTGATTTCTTCAAGCGTCGTCAACCCATCCATGCCGGGCATCATCTCGTCCAATAGAATCAAATCGAAGCTTTCTTTAGTGACCGCCGCCAACGCGTCTTCACCGGAAGCAACCGCGGTAATCTGGAAACCCTTGCCCTCGAGTATGATGCGATGCGACTGCAGCAGGTCAATCTCATCATCGACCCACAACACCTTTTTTGTGTCAACCGCCACTTATTTCATCCTTTCGCGACGTCCTCGGGTGCATAATCAAGCGCTATCTGAAAGGTGGTACGCAAATGCGGGACAGATTCTCGCAATTCGATCTTCCCCCGATGATACTCCTGCACGATACGTCGTGCGAGCGTCAATCCCAGTCCCCAACCACGTTTCTTGGTCGAGAAACCGGTGTCGAAGACCTTCTTCTGAACCCCGGCTGGAATGCCACTGCCGTTATCAGTAACGGTAAGGACCACTACACTCCCATCCTTGTTCTTCACGGTCTTGAGCGTTATCTCGCCGGTTACCGAGTCACAGGCCTGCAAGCTGTTCTTGATCAGGTTTTCGATTACCCACGTAAACAGCTCCGGGTTAACTTTTGCATAGATATCGGTTCCCGGCTCAAACGTGATGCGCACCCCCTTGCCACCGTGCGGCAAGCGCGAGGAATAGTATGAAGCAACCTCCTCGACCAGCGGATTCAAATCGTGACGTGATGTATCTGGAATGGAACCAATGTGCCCAAAACGATTTGCCACGCGATCGAGACGGTGCACGTCATTCGTCATTCGTTGAATGACTTCCGCAATTCCTTGCGGGCTGTCGGCGGCACTCGCTAACCTGCCTGCCCTAATCTCATCCTGCATCAACTCCAGCCACCCTAACAATGACGAAATTGGTGTGCCCAGTTGGTGTGCGGTTTCCTTCGCCATACCGACCCAGATATTCCGCTGCTCGGCACGCTGAATGTTGCGGAAACCGACAAAACCGACGATCAAGAATACGCCAACCACACCGATCTCGATCACCGGCATCACCTGCAATTGTTTCACCAGCGGCGGATAGTCGAACAGTATGTACTGAATAATCTGATCATCCCACTTCACCGGCGTCTCGCCGTTGTCGTGCAGCATCTTGTCCTTTTCCACGACAATCCTGGCATAGGCCGTGCGGGAAGTGTCATTGTCGGCGACATCGGGAATACGTGCCCAGAGCACCGGTTTGCGATCACGATCGGTGACGATGATCGGGAAATACGCTTTTTGAATAATCTCGTCGAACACGACGGCGTTAACGCGCGGTGACGAGTCCTCCGCTCCGGCCAGTTCCCAAAGCTTCGCCCACATGCGGACATCGCGCTTGACATTCTCTTGCAGTCCCTTGATAAGAAACTGCGTGTAGACCATGAATAGCGCCGCCACCGCTACCGTGCCGAAGAAAATGAATCCTTTGAACATGCCGGGGAGTGTGGAGTACCCCCCCTGAGCCATGAGACGTCGGAAGCTCATTCGATTATTTCGGCTCCGCCAAGATATGGTCGTAAGACTTCAGGCACGACTATTTTACCATCGGCCGTCTGATAGTTCTCGATAATTGCGATTACCGTCCGAGGAAGCGCCAATCCGGAGCCGTTAAGCGTGTGCGGATAGATCGGTTTCTCACCCTCGGCGGGTCGGAAACGCATGTTCATGCGGCGGGCTTGAAAGTCGCCGAAATTAGAGCAAGACGACACCTCGAGGTACTTGTCCAAGCCGGCCGCCCAAACTTCTAAGTCAAAGCACTTAGCTGCCGCGAATGATAGGTCACCGGAAGCTAACAGGCACACGCGATAAGACAATCCCAGTAGTTGCAGAATTGTCTCGGCGTTGGCAGTGATGATTTCGAGTTCATTGTATGATGTCTCCGGTCGTACGATCCGCACCATCTCCACCTTGTCAAACTGATGCACCCGAATCAGCCCGCGTGTGTCCTTGCCGGCTGCGCCCGCTTCACGACGAAAGCAGGGCGTGTAAGCGACGAACAACTTCGGCAATTCGTCACCGTTCAGAATCTCGTTGGCGTAGATATTTGTAATCGGCACTTCAGCGGTCGGAATCAGATAAAGTGTTTCATCAGAGAGCTGGTACATATCCTCATGCATCTTCGGCAACTGACCGGTGCCCGTCATCGTCTGACGGTTCACCATAAACGGCGGTGAGACCTCAATGTAGCCGTGCCGTGATGTATGGACGTCAAGCATGAAATTGATCAGCGCGCGCTCCAGTCTCGCTCCGACGCCGGTATAAAGAATGAATCCCGAACCGGCGAGTTTGGCGCCGCGTTCAAAGTCAATCATTCCGAGCTTCGCAGCCAGTTCCCAATGCGGCGCCGGCTTGAATGCCATCTGCGGCGGCTCGCCCCAGTGACGGACGATTACGTTGGCTGCCTCATCCTTGCCCACCGGCGTTGATTCATGCGGCAGGTTCGGTACCAGAAGCAACATTCCGTCAAGCTTCTCCTCGATATTACGCAGTTGTTGCTCGCGCTGGCTGATCGTTTGGCCGACCTCTTTCATGGCGGCGATCTGCGCAGCCGCGTCCTCTTTGTTCTTCTTCATCACCGCTATGTCACCAGACACCTTGTTGCGGCGCTCGCGCAGTTGTTCCAGCTCCGTGAGAATCTCGCGGCGCTGGCGGTCAACATCAAGAATATGATCTATGTCTGCGTCGCCATATTTCTTCCGAATCCCATCCTTCACCAAGTCGGGATTATCGCGAATGAACTTGATATCGAGCATGCT
Source organism: uncultured bacterium (assembly GCA_903903945.1). GTDB lineage: Bacteria > Zixibacteria > MSB-5A5 > CAIYYT01 > CAIYYT01 > CAIYYT01. The sequence goes on from CAIVAP010000299.1 coordinate 15,630, forward strand.
CTCTATCCTCTACAGCAAATGATTGATTGCTATCGGTTTCCCTTGATACCCGGGAACGATCTCGGCAAGCAGTTGCTTCACTTTTTCCCTATCTTGCTGCTCTATCGCGCTGCGCATACCGTCCAATTCCTGCTGCAACGCCTGCCAGTCAAACTCGATCGGTCGCGCCACCAGGATGTTCTCGTGTTCGGAAGTCTTCAACCCTTCTTCATCAAAAAGCTCTTCAGTCAATTTTTCCCCGGGGCGCAGCCCGGTATATGTGATGGTAATATCTTCATCCGGCACCGCTCCGGAGAGAGTGATCATCGCCTTGGCCAAGTCGACGATCTTCACCGGCTCACCCATATTCAATACGAGGATATCACCAGATTTTCCGATCGCAGCCGCCTGCATTACAAGTAGAGACGCTTCTTTGATCGTCATAAAATAGCGCGTCACTTCCGGATGCGTTACCGTAACCGGCCCGCCGCTTTCGATCTGTCGTCTGAATATCGGAACCACGGAGCCATCTGATCCTAACACGTTACCGAAACGAACGGTGATAAACGACACCTTAGAGCGTTTCGAAAGACCTTGCACAACCATTTCGGCGGCTCTTTTGGTGGCTCCCATCACCGAGGTTGGGCGCACCGCTTTGTCGGTCGAAATCAACACGAAACAACCGACACCGTGCTTATCCGCCAGTTCGGCCAGCCTCTGCGTCCCAAAGGTGTTGTTCTCCACTGCTTCCTCGGGGAACAATTCCATGAAGGGAACTTGCTTGTAAGCTGCGGCATGGAAGATCACTTCCGGTCGCAATTGCGTAAACAGCATTTCCATTTTGTTGCGATCATTGATATCGGCGACATGCGGATCGAGCAACCCGCCGCCGTACTTTTCTTGCAGCTCCAAGTAAAGCTCATACAATCGATTCTCGGCGCGGTCCAGGATTGAAAGTCTCGCCGGTTGGAAGCGCATTACCTGCCGGCAGATTTCGGAGCCGATCGAGCCACCACCACCGGTAATCAGAATCCGCTTGCCGCGCACGAAGCTTGCCAAACGCGTACTATCAAGGCGAACCGGCGTGCGACCCAGAAGATCCTCGACCTTGATGCTTCGCACCTGACTAAGCGCCGCTTGGCCGTTGATGATTTCGCGCAAGGGCGGCAGCGATTTGAATGCCAGATTTGCCCGGCGACAGGAGTCGATTAGACGTCGCATCTGACCTCCGGTAGCCGACGGAATTGCGATCAGCGCCTCGGTCACCTTGTGCTTCACTGCCAAACGTTCCAATTCCGCGCTGCTCCCCAGCACCGGCACACCATGCAGTCGCAAACCTTGCTTCGACGGATCGTCATCAATCAATCCAACGGGTTTATAGCCGAGGGGTGTCTTGCGCAATTCGCGCAGCACCATCTCGCCGGCGGCCCCGGCGCCGATCACAAACGTCCGTTTCCCCTGCACCCAAAACTGCGGCAGCATCTCCCGACCCGCACGCAACAGAAAGCGCGAACCACCAACCAGGACAATCATCAGCAACCAGTCGATCACAAATACGCCGCGCGGAATGTTGGCATAGCTTAGTAGATAGGTTGGCAATGCGATCAACACGCTGCCGACGGTCACCGCTTTCAGAATCTGTGTGAGATCGCTAATCGAAGCGTAGCGATAGTAGCCTGAATAAAGTCGGAAGTAGAGAAACATGCTGAAGCGAATGATGACAACCACCGGCAGACTCGCTTTGAAGCCGACCAGATCATCATGCGGAATGTCGCCTTCGAACCGAATCAGGAAGCTCGCAAAATAGCTGGCGGCGATGATCACAAGGTCGAGCGCCACAATCACCAGCTTGTGCGGCAAGAACAACGGCGAGATGATACTATCGGCATCATCAATTGCCGCCTGATAGCGGCGATAAAACAGCACGCGGTTGAAGCTCAGCGCGACAATTAGAGAAAGCCAGTACGCAAGTATGAGTATCTTTGACGTCGAAAAAAACGAGGTCGGGTCACCGAAATCCGCCATCACAAACAGCATCAACACGACACCCAACGACACGATATTGAAGATGCGCAGTATCTCACCATAGAGATTTTGAGGAAACAGCCTCCGCACAAAACGAGAAAGAAAGATCAGCGCCAGCCAATACACACTCACAATAACATTGGGTAGTCCGTAGAAATAGCCGAGCGTGTCGGCAAAATCACCGCGAATCGAGCGCAGATTATGAAAGAGAATGACGGCGATCAAGAAGCAGACCTGAATCATCAAGAGGTCGGCAACGAGCAATCCCATTTCCTGTATTGGCGTGGGTCGTGCGGATTTAGTGCGCTCTTGCATAAGCATTAAGTTTACACACCTATCGAGCGACAGTCAACCGTAAAATATCAAAGACTATGGCGTTCAACAGCAATAGTGACAATCATTTGGAGAGACACCGGATTAGTAAATTTCAGGAAACGAATTTGAGAACGGTATCCGCTACAAATTCCCGCTCATCTTCCCTGAGTTGCGGATAGATCGGTATTGAAATCACCTGTTTAGCAGATCGCTCCGCAATCGGCAGATCACCTTCCCGATAGGCGAGATATTGGAAACACTTCTGGAGATGCAGCGGCATTGGATAATAGATTTCATATCCGATCCCTTGATGCTTCAGATGATCCCGCAGACCGTCCCGATTATCCACTCTGAGCGTATACTGGTTGTAAATGTGATAGGCGTAATCTGCCGCCGTTGGCATCCTGAGTGGCGAACCGGCAAAACGTTGATTGTAGTAAGCTGCGTTATCGCGCCGCGCCACAGACCAGCCGTCCAAATGCGGCAATTTCGTAAGCAATATGGCGGCATGCAACGTATCCAACCGCGAGTTGTAACCCACCTCGTCATGAAAATACTTGACTTTTGCTCCATGCGCCTTTAGTCGCCGCAGCTGCTCATCCAACTTTTCGGAGTTGGTGACAATCATGCCACCGTCCCCGGGAGCGCCGAGATTCTTCGTCGGATAAAAAGAGAAACAACCAAGATGCCCAATCGATCCGGACATCTTGCCTTTGTACTTCGCCGAGATCGCTTGAGCCGCGTCTTCAATCACAATCAGATTATGGCGCGCGGCGATCTCCATGATGGCATCCATGTCGGCACACTGTCCGAAAAGATGCACCGGCATAATCGCTTTTGTCTGTGGCGTAATCCTCTTCTCAATCTGTCTGACATCAAGATTGAACGTCTCCTCGTCAATGTCAACAAACACCGGCTTGGCGCCCAGATTATGAATGGTTCCGGCGGTCGCGAAGAACGAAAACGTCGTTGTGATCACTTCCGTGCCGGGACCAACACCCACAGCCCGCATTGACAAAAGCAGCGCATCCGTGCCCGAGGCCACCCCAACCGCATGTTTGCAGCCACAGTACTTCGCAGCCGCCTCTTCAAACTGCTTCACCTGAGGACCATTAATATATTGCGTGGTCGCCATCACATCCATCACCGCACCGTCGATTTCGGCCTTGAGCGATTGGTATTCTCGCTTTAGATCAAGAAGAGGAACTTGCATGTGCAATCCTTGTCACTGGTTTTCGAGCAACTGCTCCACGGGCACGTCGCGCACAACCTTGGCCGGTGACCCCACTACGATCTTGCGGTCGGGAGCGTCCTTGGTCAGCACCGATCCGGCCGCGACCAGAGCATCCTCACCGACAACCTTGCCGGGAAGAATCGTCGAATTGAGTCCAACCCTGCCCCCGCGTTTGACAGTGATACCCTTGAAATGCTTGAATCGTTCCCGTGTCCGACCGACGTAGTTGTCGTTCGATGTCGCCACACACGGCGCCATAAACACGCGATCGGCCAGCTCGGAGTATGCCGTCAGATACACGTTGGTTTCCAGCTTGCAGTAACTGCCGATCTTGCAGTAGTTCTCCACCGCTACACCACGACCGATGATCGTGAAATCGCCGATGCTGACGTTCTCACGCACCGTTGATAAGTCCGCGATCAATACTTTCTGACCGATGACAGCTCCTGCATAGATGATCACATGTGTGCCTATGATGCAATCATCGCCGATTCGTGTCGGCTCCAACTGCTGCTCCTTGGTTACGGCGGAATATGCGGCTCGCATCGGTTGTTTGCCGATCACGGCCCCGTCGTCAATCCGAACGTTGCTACCGATCACGACTCCGGGGTGGATCACGACATGCGCCCCGATGACACTGCCGCTACCGATTTTGGCATCCTCGCCGATAACACAAAACTGCCCCGGTTCAACACCTCCGGCAAGCCGTGCTGACTTGGCAATTGCACTCGTCTGCATATAACCTTCTCGTTTCCCCCGCTGCCTGACCGCTCGCTGTGGAACGGTATCAGGCAGAAGCGCGTGCTAGTCTATTTCGTCGCCTGATTAATGACGAGATAAATCGTCGCCAGATTCGCTATGAAGAAGCTGGTGTCTTTGAACAACTGCCACATGTTGATCCCCTTCTTCTGCGGTACCATAATCCTATCGCCCATAGCCACTTCGGTATTGCGGTCGGCACGGATCAGAGCTCCGGAGTTGGCCTTGATCAGCCGAATGTCGCGCTTGTTGGCCTTGTATCCGTAACCGCCGGCTAACCTAATATAGTGTTCGACCGTGGCGCTATCTTTATATGGCACCAAACCCGGGTTGACAACGCGCCCCAGCACTGTCACCGCGAAACTCTTTGACGGGATTGTCACAATGTCACCATCCATCAAAGGAACATCGTGTTCGTCAAGTTTCCGACCGAACAGCAGTCCAAAATCCACGGCTACCTTTCCCGGCTTGCGAGAAGACGTTTCCTTCAAGTACTGCAGCTCGAAATCCTCCAGCTTGTCGGTAGACATCATCAACAATTGATCGAAACTGGTCTTTGCTTCCGTGGCGCCGTACATCGACTTGCGTAACATCTCGGCTTCTGTTAGAGACGCCTGCGGCAGAAAACCTCCCGCGCGTTCGATCAGTTGCTTGAGAGTCCGCATGCCGTCCATAATCGGATAGACACCGGGATACTTGACTTCTCCTATGAGCGTCACCTGTTCCTTGAGACGATAATTTGACAGCGCTCGGACAAAGAGCCGATCGTCAGGTGCCAGTGTAATGTTTGCTTCAGACGTCTTGTCGGCAAGCACCGCACGGAGGTCGACCGCCCGTGAGGCCTTGCCAGTGGTGTTGTCGGAGAACCGCACCAATTCGGCGCCATCCAGATCAGCATCAACCGCCTGTCCAAACCCCAACGCCAGAAGATCGGAAACGTGATCTCCCGGTTTGAATTCAAACACCCCCGGCGCATTGACAGCGCCGTATATTTCGATCTTGTTGAACGAGTTCGACACCACCGGCACGAAAATCACCTGACCTTCGTGCAGATATGGATTGGCATTCACGAGACCCGTCGCATCGAAATAGGCGAGGTCTGCGACCAGTGTGTCACGATCGATGTTGGATAGCTGGATGTTTCGCTGCGAACCATTGCGCTGCAAGCCTCCGGCCAACGCAACCGCTTCCGACACGCGATCTGCCGCTGAGACCGCGACTATCCCCGGCTTCTCTACCGCGCCGGTCACACTTATCTTGAACGAACGTACCTTCGCCAGCGCCACCCCGATGGCGCGATCGCGATAACGAGTTAGCAACGCATCCGTGATTCGTTGCTTGGCTTCCGCAAGCGTGACTTGTCCTACCGCAACCTCGCCAACATCGGGAAGCGATACAACACCTTCCGGCAATACTTCGGCGTTGACAGTCGAAGCAGATACGCCGTAAAGGCTAATGACAAAGACATCGCCGGGGCCGACAATATAGTTCTTGGGGTCAACTGCACGGTCAAGCAGATTACCGGTCGAAAGCTCCTTGAGCTCGGGTTCCTTCTTCTCGGTGGGTTGTGTTTGCGTCTCAGGCTTCGGTCTCAACAGGGGGTAATCAAGTCCCTTGGCTGCACTCTGCCCGACCAGGATCATCGCGACAATAATCATCGCGACACGATAAGTGAATAATGTCGTTCTTTTCACTAGAGTATGTATTTCCTCAGGTCTTCGTCTTCGATGATTTCCTTCAGCGTCCGTTGCACTAGTGCGCGTGTGATCTTGATCTTCTTGGTTTTGGACTCGGGAATATCAAACATGATATCCTCTAGAACGGTCGACATGATAGTGTGCAACCGGCGCGCGCCGATATTTTCCCCCGATTCATTAAGCTGCGCCGCCATCTTCGCAATTTCCTCGACAGCGCTCTGTTCAAAAACAATCGTAACTCCCTCGGTTTCCAGTAGCGCCGCATATTGCTTGACCAACGCATTCTTCGGTTCCAGCAAGATGCGTACGAAATCTCCCTCAGTCAGCGAATCCAACTCGACACGAATCGGAAAACGTCCCTGCAATTCCGGAATCAGATCGGATGGCTTCGTAGAGTGAAATGCTCCCGCCGCGATAAACAGCACGTGGTCCGTCCTGACCATGCCGTACTTGGTGCTGACATTTGAGCCTTCGACGATCGGCAGGATGTCGCGCTGTACACCTTCGCGCGAAACATCCGGCCCCCCCGTATGTCCTTCGCGATCGGCGATCTTGTCGATCTCGTCTACAAAGATGATACCAGAATTCTCCGCCCGTTCCAGCGCTTCCAACACGACCTCGTCCATGTCAATCAGCTTCGCGGCCTCTTCCTGCTCCAAATAGCGCCTGGCTTCGGCAACGCTCAACTTGCGCATTTTCTTCTTCTTGGGCATGATTCCGGAAAACATCTCCTGGAAATTGACCCCCAACTCTTCCATGCCCTGCGGCGTGAAGATCTCTACGACCGGGAAACGATTGGCCGGTAGTTCGATGTCTATTTGCCGCTCATCCAAAAATCCGCCACGCAGTTGCAGCTTCAGCTTGTCACGCGTCCGACCATATTTTTCATCAGCTTCGTCACTCTCTATCGCCTCATTGCCATGATGTCCGCGCGAACGCGGCAACAGCATGTCCATGATTCGTTCTTCGGCCAGTTCTTCCGCTTTGCTCTCCACCGTGAAGGTTTTTTCTCTCTTCACCATTTGCACCGAAAGCTCCACCAGATCTCGAACCATCGACTCAACATCGCGCCCGACATAGCCAACCTCGGTGAACTTAGACGCCTCGACTTTGATGAAGGGTGCGTTTGCCAGATTAGCCAACCGTCGAGCGATTTCCGTCTTTCCGACGCCGGTCGGTCCGATCAGGATGATATTATTCGGCATGATTTCCTGCCGGATTTCATCCGCGACCGCCTGCCGCCTCCAGCGGTTGCGCAAGGCTATTGCCACCATACGCTTGGCCTTGTCCTGTCCGATGATGTATTTATCTAACTCTGTAACGATTTCTTTAGGTTTTAAGTGCTGTTCCAAATCTCCTCCGCAATCACTCCTGCCGAAGGGTGAGTATAAGCTCCCACCCAGCCGAAATCAATCTATTTTAGGATTTCGATTGAGATGTGGCGATTGGTATAAATGCAAATATCCGCCGTGATTTCCAGCGATCTCTTGACAATCTGCTCCGCCGACAACTTCGATTCCGCCACCAGCGCTCGACAGGCCGCCAGTGCGTACGGCCCTCCTGAACCAATAGAGACGATACCGTCTTCCAGTTCGAGAACGTCACCGGAACCGGAAATAACCATAGCATGTTCCTTATCCATCACCGCCAAAAGCGCCTCCAATTGCCGCAGATACTTGTCTTTGCGCCAATCCTTTGCCAACTCCACTGCCGCGCGCGGCAGGTTGTCAGGATAGTCTTCCAGCTTGGCCTCGAATCGTTCGAACAGCGTAAAGGCATCCGCGGACGATCCCGCAAAACCGGCTACAATCTTGCCGTCGTTGAGCGTGCGGATCTTACGTGCGGTCGCCTTGACAATCGTGTCGTCGAAAGTCACCTGCCCATCGCCGCCGATCGCAGTCTGTCCTTTGTGTCGAAGACCCAGTATGGTTGTTGCCTTGAACATTATTTTCTCCTAAAAGCGCGTGGGTGCGCCTGCTGATATTCTTTCTTGAGAATTGACGTCGTGATGTGTGTGTAGATTTGCGTCGTGCTCACCGACTCGTGACCGAGAAGGTCCGAGATTGCCAGCAGATCGGCGCCGTTGTCCAACAGATGCGTGGCAAAGGAATGCCGCAGTGTATGCGGCGATAAACTCTCCCCTTCACGCAATTTCGCCGTATATTTCTCCACAATCCTCGCAACCGACCGCGTACTGATCGGGTTACCGTCTTTGTTGACAAACAACGCTGCCGCCCCGGAACCGAAAGTTGCATTGCGCATTTCGATATACTGCTGCAAGCGTTGCTTGGCGATTTCGCCGAAAGGTACGACCCTCATCTTGCGCCCCTTCCCCAAAACGCGCACGAGTTGGCCGCCAAGATCAAGGTGCCCATCGGTCAGCGTGGTTAGTTCTGCCAGACGTAATCCGGCTTGATAAAATAGTTCGAGTATGGCGCGGTCGCGATACGCTTGGAAGTCCGATCCCTGAGGCAGATCCATCAAAGTCCCAGCTTCTTCCTCAGTCAAAAACTGCGGCAACTCCTTGTCAATCTTGAAACCACTGATTCCGATATCAAAATCCGCCGGCAGCAAACTTTCACGGGATAGATAATAGATATACGCCTTGATCGCGCTTAGTTTACGTGCAATCGACCGATTCGCAATCCCCGCAGTCTTGAGCCGAAACAGATAGTCCCTGATCACCGGATAAAATGACCGCAACAGCGCCTCGCCATCCAGATTCGCTTGTTTGAGATAGGCCACAAAATCACGCAGATCCCCCGCGTACGCGCGTACCGTATGCGCGGAGTAACGGCGCACATCTCGCAGATAAACAACGTACCTATCCACCTGGCCAATCAGGACATCAAGCATAGATAAATGTTACGCGAAAGCTATTCCAAGTGCAAGTAAAACGCTTGGCTCAGTTCCGTAGGTTACGCCGACTCGGGGCGTGACACGGTACAACACAGAGTTGTAGCCCACCTAGAGCGAAGCAACAGGTGGGTTCTTTGTGTCAGTTCTCACCCGCAACCGCATTGATCCCACCCGACGCTGCGCTTTGGGTGGGCTACCGAGCTTTGCGGGGGGTATGAATGTGTTGGTGCCCAGACGGGAAACGACGGAGCGATCTTTCGGATGTTAAACGCCCGTCGCAGGCACGGGTTCTGTTTGCTTAAGAAGTTTGTGCTTGCACTCAGGACAATAGAAATGTAGTCCGTCCTTCTTCGTGTCCTTTTCCACCATGTAATTGCTCTCGCAGTTCGGACACTTCTGGGCGACCGGTTTGTACCAGGAGGCAAAATCGCATTTGGGATACTTGGAACAGCCCCAGAAGACCTTGGCGCCGCGAGTGCGTCTTTCCACGACATCTCCGCCGCAACCGGCCTTGGGGCACTTTAGACCGATAGATAGGGATTTTGTATTCTTGCAATCGGGATATGCCGAACAAGCGAGGAACTTGCCGAAGCGCCCCTGCTTGATCACCATCGACGCTCCGCACAATTCGCATTTTTCGTCGGTCGACTGATCCTCTTTGCCATTAAGCGGCTGCGTACTCTTGCATTCGGGATAGCCGGAACATGCCAGGAATCTGCCGTTGCGTCCCCACTTCTCCACCATCTGCTTACCGCACTTGTCGCAAACAACATCAGACGCTTTTTGGGTCGATTCCTTGATCTCCTGCTGATTATCATTCACGTCCTTCAAGCGCTTTGAGAACGGAGTGTAGAAATCCGTCAGCGCCCCCTGCCAGGTGATCTCCCCTTCCTCTACCCGATCCAGTTCATCCTCCATCTGCGCGGTAAACTGCACCGAGAAGATATCCGGGAATTGCTTCACCAACAGCGTGTTCACTGTCTTGCCAAGATCGGTCGGTACCAGACGGCGACTCTGCAACTCAACATAAGTTCGCGTCTTGAGCGTTGTGACGATCTGCGCGTACGTGGAAGGCCTGCCGATTCCGTTGGCTTCCAGTTCCTTCACCAGTGACGCCTCGGAGAAGCGCGCCGGTGGTTTGGTGAAATGCTGGGTTGGATTGACCTCGGTCAAAGCCAGCTTGTCACCGGCCAACAGCTTTGGCAAGGTGGCGGCATCGCCGTTTCCATTGCCATTGGCATTTTCATCCGGGGTCCAAGTGTATACCGCAAGGAAGCCTTCAAATACGACCTTCTGACTCGTGGCCCGGAATTGATACTTGCCACCGGTAATATCTATCGTCAATTGATCAAACGCTGCCGGCGCCATCTGCGAACCCAGAAAACGATTCCAAATCAATTCGTATAACCGGAACTGGTCGCGTGTCAGCGACTTTTTGATCTTTTCGGGTGGGTAATCCAGGTAGGTCGGACGGATCGCTTCGTGCGCATCCTGGGCGGCCTTCTTGGTCTTGTAGAAGTTGGGAGGATCAGGATAGTATTCCTTCCCGTAGATGTTCTCAATATAGCTCTTTGCCGCTGCCGCCGCCTCAGCCGCGATACGCACCGAATCGGTACGCATATACGTTATTAGGCCAATTTGCCCTTCCGAGGAAATCTCGATACCTTCATACAACGACTGTGCTACCTGCATTGTCTTCGACGAAGAGAACCCCAGCCGAATTGAGGCGTCCTGTTGCAGAGTTGACGTTATATAAGGTGGCAGCGGTCGCCGCGTCCGTCTTTCCGTCTGCACGTCGGAGACACTGTAGTTCTGCTTGAGCAATTCGGCCTTGAGCGTTTCAGCATCCGCTCCGGTAGCAACTTTGAAGTCCTTGCCATCGATCTTGAACAACCGCGCTTGGAATAGGTCTTTGCGGGACGCTTCGAATAGGCCGACGAATTTCCAGTATTCTTCCGTGATAAAGGCATCGATTTCAGCCTCGCGTTCGCAGATTATCCGCAAAGCTACTGACTGAACGCGCCCAGCCGACAGACCACGATAGACTGTGCGCCAGAGCACCGGACTAACCTTGTAGCCGACGAGGCGATCGAGAATGCGACGCGCCTGTTGCGCGTCCACCAGGTTCTGGTCAATGTCGCGAGCATCGGCGATACCGGCTAACACAGCTTTTTTGGTGATCTCGTTAAACGTCGCCCGTCGAATCACCGCGCCGCAGCCCTCCAGTTTGCCGGCAACATGGTAGGCTATCGCCTCACCCTCACGGTCAGGATCGGGCGCCAGATAGACTGTCTTGGCTTTCTTGGCAGCATCCTTGAGCTCTTTCAGAATAGTCGCTTTGCCCTTAATAACTACATAATCGGGCTGAAAACCGTTCTCGATATCAATACCGAGCTTCGATTTCGGCAGGTCAATTACATGACCGACCGTCGCCTTGATCGTATAGTCCTTCCCAAGGAATTTTGCCAGAGTCTTCGATTTGGTCGGTGACTCAACTATGACCAGATTTTTTGCCAAGAAACCTATCCCTTATAGTGGAATCTGATTTTCTGCTTCAGCATGTCTTCGATTGCTTGCGTGGTAACCTTCCGATAGTCAATCGCTTCCTCGCTGTCCTCCGTCATCATCTCCATCTGCGCCAGACGACTTGTGTTGAGCGCCCTCGCCCTTCTGGAGGCAACCAAGACGGCCTCGTAAGGATTTGCCGTCACCTTGTCCAGATTCTTCATCAGCATCGAAAATGTCTTGTCTTCCATCGACCCGTCTCCTATCTGAAAGTTATTGTCTGGCAACGAACTACTCGTTGCGACTCAGATCTGATTATACCCCTAATCAACTCGACTGTCTCAACCAAGTCGTTGTTACAGACAACGTAGTCATATTTCGACCAAAAGCTGATTTCCTTTAACGCCTGCGCCAATCGCAGTTTCATCTCTATTGCCGACTCGGTTTTCCTGCCCGCCAACCGCTTGCGCAAAGCTCCCATGCTCGGCGGCAATACGAAAATTAGGACCGCATCCTTACGCCATTTCTTGATCGACATACCGCCCTGCACGTCTATATCAAAGAGCACTAATCGGTTGCGCTC
>CAIVAP010000300.1 GCA_903903945.1 uncultured bacterium
CTTGATGGGTCTCGTAAGTCTTCCGTTGCGATCGTCTTCGATTTGGGTCAAACCTGTCAGGACGAACGCTTCGCAAGAACAGTTTACACCGTCAACCGGAACCCAGTAATAGAGCGTATCGTGACTACCGCGAGTCCGATCGACCTCGCTACAATAGCGGACGTTTGCGATGTCGATGACTCAATGGAGGAGCGTCCCCTTTTCCCCGCAATCCGTTCCGTGTTTCCGACTCTTAGAAGTCTCGGATGAGTCGCTCAGACTATGTCTGGAGAATCTCTTGTCCTGTCCGTGCCTTGGTTGATAGCCAAGAGTGCGTATCAGCGGCGCCGGCCATTCCCGCGAAAACGGCGACCCTGGACAATCTTTGAACGACACAGCGAGACCGCACAGACCGTTCATCCGCCACCGGAAAACGCTGGTCGAGGTTCGCTTGCTCTTTGACATCGCGAATAGCATTATTCGCGCCATATTGTAGCTTAGCGTCACGCCGCGAGTTGGCGTGACCTACCAGACTATAGGGATTTTGTTCCAAGCTGACCACCACGCAAGGCTCCCACCAATTGACAAACGGTATTAAACTTCCTATGTTTTATCTGTTTAGATCAAACCTGCTGGAGGAAGAATGCCGGAATTTCGTCAGAACTTGGCGACCAAAGAATGGGTGGTTCTCGCTACCGAACGGGGCAAACGACCGTCTGATTTTACCAAAGAACGTCCGCCGCGAACGATACCTCCACCATTTAGAGATGACTGCCCGTTCTGCCCGGGACATGAGGACAAAACCCCATCCCCCAGCTACGTTTTTCCCGAGCAGGGGGACTGGCAGGTTCGTGTGGTACCCAATCGTTTTGCCGCGCTCCAACCGAATCTGGCAACCACGCGCTCATCGGTTGGCAGGTTTTTGTCGGCGAAAGGATTTGGAATCGCGGAAGTTGTGATTGAAAGCCCGAAACACAATCTGACTATCGCCACTATGGATATCAAGGAACTCGGCAATGTCCTGCTCGCGTATCGGGCGCGGCTACGCGAAATCAGCAAGAACGACAAGATCAATCTGATCACTATCTTTCGCAACCATGGACCGTTGGCGGGAACTTCTCTCGAACATCCCCATTCACAGATCATCGCCACGCCGATCGTGCCACCGCATGTGCGCTACCCCATGGAGCAAGCGGTACTACATTTCGACAAACACGGCACTTGCGTCTACTGCGATATGGTCAAGGAAGAGATCGACCAGCAGGAACGTGTCATCGCCGAGACCGATTATTTCGTGGCGTTTTGTCCGTACGCCGCTCGTTCGCCGTTTGAATGTCGCATTTATCCCAAACGTCACACAGCGAGTTTCTCCTCCATCGACGGCGAAGAGGTCATGGAGTTGGCGGCGTTACTGCGCGAACTGCTGGCAAGAATCGACATCGGCTTGAACAATCCCGACTACAACTATGTCTTGCGTTCGTCTCCGGTCGGTGATGAAGACACCCGGCATCTCCACTGGTATATCGTGATCATCCCCAAGATCACGATCCCGGCCGGTTTCGAAATCGGCTCCGGGATTTACATCAATACCGTTTCGCCGGAAGATTCCGCGAGGTTCTTGGGAGAAGTGGAAATCAAGTTATAGGTCAGGCCTACTCGGGGCCTGAGGACAATGGTCAAGCCGCGAGTCGGCTTGACCTACCAGAGCTTTTCCCGGAAGCGGCCGCGCCTGCAAATTTGTAGTTTGTTCAAACGCCTGTCTCACATAACATGGAAAGCGTGCTATATCACGTCTACATCCTTCGTTGCGGTGACGGCACGTACTATACCGGCCAGACTACCGATCTCGACAAGAGAGTAATAGCTCACAATCGCGGTACCGGTGCCCGCTATACGCGCGGACGCGGACCGGTGCAACTGGTATATCATGTCGGAGTTGCGACTTTGAGGGAGGCATTCATCTTAGAGCGAAGAATTAAGCGCATGCCGCGTGCCGGGAAAGAAAAGCTGATTGCCACCGCTCAAACCGTGTCCTGACTGTCAATGCCGGGTCTCCGAATTGGTTTTATCTGTTGCGTCAGGTTTTAGTCCCGCTTTGCGGGACGTGATCTGACGCGTACCCCATTTTATGCACAAGTCGTTATATTGATGTTGAAACAAACACGGGAGACATAGAACACATGAAGGTGTATACGATCGGATACGGTGGACGGCATCCCCAAGAATTCATAGGGATTCTCAAAGAAAACGGAGTCATCACATTGGCAGACGTACGCCTGCTTCCAGATAGAACCAGATTTGGGTCGTACAAAAAGGCAAAGGATAGCAACAAGGGCATCGAGAGACTGCTGTCTGATGCAGGGATAAAGTACGTCTGGCTGCGTGAGTTGGGCAATATCTATATGGATCGGGACGACTGGATCGAGAAGTATCGTCTGCTCCTCGAAGCAGAGGGCGATCAGCGCACAGAGCGCCTTCTGACTTTGCAGTTTCCAATTTGCTTGCTTTGTGCCGAGAAAGATCCTGATGGGTGTCATCGTAGCATCATCGCAAAGCATCTTGAAAGTAAAGGTTTTGAGATCAAGCACTTGCATTAACTCTCAGTTTTAGGTCGAAACCTCTTACAGAATCACGATCGATCTTCCAACATGTTCTACCGGGTTTCGACATCGTCGCTCACATAATTACTCCGTTGCACAGACGCAGATGCGCAACATGATGCAGCATCTGGTCGCCGGTGCGGTGCCTGCAATCTGCAGAGTTTAACCCTCAAGTATCCACAGGACAGGCAATTATCCGGAGAGCCTTCTTTCGGCACGCCGCTTGCGTGAACAGGCGTAGACGATCACGATTTGGAGGAGATCACATGAAGAACGACAACAAGGGATTCACCCTGCTTGAGATTATGATCACGGTACTTATCGTCGGAGTATTGGCCACGCTGGCGATTCCGAGATTCATGAACTCTTCGATCAGAGCCAAACAGACGGAAGCTCAGGGAATCCTGAAGCAGATATATACGCTGGAGAACGGCTATTTTCAGGAACATACCGTGTACACCAATGATCTGAACCTGCTGGGCGTCGAGCTGCTCGGCAACAATCGGTACAATTACAGCGTTGAGGTAACGCCGATGACCTTCCTTGCCACCGCCGACGTACCGAGCCCCGGATTAGACAATGACGCCGCTCCTGATACCTGGACGATCGACAATACCGGCCGGTTGACCTGCACGTCGGACGATCGCGAGCATTAGGCAGCTAGCCCATTGCGCAAGCTTAAGAAAGATGGGAGTCCCTTGGCTGGGCTCCCGTTTTTATTGCGTCAGGTCTTAGTACCGCTTTGCGGGACGTAACCCGACGCGCTCCCTATTTCCCCCTTGCAGAGTCAATTACATATCAGAGAAATCCGTTGACAGGTTTCGCAGGGGGGTTATATTCTGAGAGATGCATTTCAGAAAATGAAAAGTCTGTTTGACCTACAGGAACTGACAACACGAAAGGGAAGCAGACAAGAAGCAGGGTACCCCACAGCTTGGGGACTGTTGAAAAAGTCCGGCGGTCTGTCATTCTGAGCGTAGCGAAGAATCTGGCGCACTTGTCCTGCAACGAATTAGAGATTCTTCGTCGCGCTTCGCGCTCCTCAGAATGACACCACACGAGCAAGGGAAGCCCACAGCTTACTGTGGGTTCGCCCGAATCTGGCTGGAAGCAGATCTGGACAATTCCTCTTGACAGCATCCTCTTTGTAGAGTTAATTATCAACAGCATTAAGATGGTTGAATCCCGAGATGGCAGCGGGATTGAAGTACGTTTGAGGCAGTATTCGCCTTGAGGCAATTGTCCCACAGCAAGCTGTGGGGTACCCGGTATTCGGCCTGCCGAGCATATTGCCGAAGTTGAGAGACGTGTGAAGGCTTCTCCGCAGAAACTGAAACTGGATGACAAGGACGCCAAGGGATTGCTCGGAGATACTACCGAGGAGTAATAGGCTGGCCTTGCTGTGAGCAGCATCGCGCACGGTGTACACCACGCAACGGATGGGGCAAGGGAGTAAGGGCGTGAAATGAATCAGTTCCTTTCGTTCGAAGCGTCGCAGTTTCCTCGGACAAATATCTCTCTTGAGGATATGAAAGCCTTCCAGACGGAGGCGCCTTTCGTTTCACAGGCTGTGGACCTTTTCGAGGAAGTTCGCAAGATCACTTGGGTCATTGCATGCTCGATGAGATTGGACGAGAACAACCAACCACGAGAATGGAACCGGAACGAAGCCGTGCTGGGGGGTCTGATGATTCGGTCGTTCAAGCTTCAGGATGCCATTCTGGACCAGGTCTGCAAGAACAGACTGGAAATCGCGGATATCCTCTTCAGATGCCTGATTGAGACGATTATAAATCTTAGGTTCTTGCTCAGTCGGAACACCAACGAGCAATATGATGAGTACATAAAATATTCTCTGAGGGTAGAAAAGAGACTGCTGCAGCACATAGAAGAGAACATCGCACAGAGGGGGCATGAATTGCCCATCGAAACTAGGATGAAGAAATCTGCATCCGGAGCCATCGCAAGCTCGGGTTTTTCTTTAGAAGAGGAAGAGGAGGCTGACAAGCGGGGTTGGGGAGGTGGGATTTTTCAACGCTGGAGGGCAGTGGGAATCAGCGACTACTATTTCCCGCTGTTCACAATGCCAAGTCATGCGGTCCACGGCAACTGGCAGGATCTAATTACACATCATGTGAAGCAGGACAATGCATTCTATTCACCCTCTCCAGAGTGGACACGGTCGAGGCCTCAGGGGTTGCACACAGCCACGGTCTTTTGCGCCGACTGCGATATTGAATACACGCGTAATTTACTTCCAGAGTGCGACGCGCGAACGGAAATGATATCGCTACTTGAGGATGTCGTTGGCAGAACAAGAACAGCGGTTGAGGGGCACGAGCGTTTCCTTCTTGAGAGCAGAACGGGAAAGAGCACCCAGTAGTCCAACGATTCTGTTTCCCATTCCGTCGAGTTTTGCGCTCCGCTTACAACGGTCTTGATGCGATCAAGGCACCTATCGCGTGTCGCCTAAGACTACACCAATTTGCTATTCAGAATATCGTGAATATGAATGATGCCTACTGGGCGGGAGAGGTCGTCGACGATCACCAGCGCCGTGATTTTGTGGTCTTCCATCATCTTGAGGCCTTTGACGGCGAGCGCGTCGACATCGATACGTTTGGGATTCTTTGCCATCACCTCTCCGACTTTGCGGCTGAGGAAATTGTCCCCCGAACTAACCAGGCGGCGTAAGTCACCATCGGTGAAAATGCCAATCAGCTTGCCCTGATCATCTACCACCAGCGTAGTACCGAGACGCTTCTTGGTGACAACCAAGAGCGCATCGGAAACCGGCGTGTTGCCAGTGACAATCGGCAAATCATCACCAGAGTGCATGAGATCGCGAATACGCAATGTCAACTGTCGACCCAGCGTGCCCCCCGGATGCAACAGCGAGAAATCCTCGGCAGTAAAACCGCGCGCTTCCTGCACGACAATCGCCAGTGCATCGCCGAGCGCCATCGCTGCGGTGGATGATGATGTCGGTGCAAGGTTGTCGGCACCGGCTTCCGTGACAACCGAGGCATCAAGCGCCGCGTAACTGCGCTTTGCCAGTGGCGATGACAGATTGCCGGTGATCGAAATGATTTGCACGCCAAGCCGTTCGATTACGGGGTAGAAAAGCTCCAGTTCGTCAAGGTTTCCCGACTTGGAGATCGCCAGTACGAGATCGTCCTTTTGCATAATGCCGAGATCACCATGCAATCCTTCGGCGGGATGAAGGAAGATCGACGGCGTGCCGGTGGAGTTGAAGGTCGCTGCGACCTTGCGTCCCACCAGCCCCGATTTGCCGATGCCGGTAACGATGACTTTGCCTTTGCACGCGAGTATGGCCTCAGCGGCGGTGACAAATGCGCCATTAACCTTGTCCGCCAACTGCCGCACCGATTCGGCTTCATGCAGCAAAACTTCGCGGGCGCGCTTAAGCATTTTCGATTCCGTCACGATATAATTGAAGCAGGTTAATGCCTCTGGCGTCAAGCAGGAAATTGATTACTTCCCGGCAGCAGCCTTTGCCACCTTTGCGCTCGGTTTGATAGTGGGCGAATTCGAGCACTTCTTTTTCGGCGTCCGCGGGACAAACCGCCAGACCGACACGCTCCATCACAACGATATCGGGGACATCGTTGCCGATACAACCAACTTGGGATGGTTGCAGGTTATGTTTCTTCATCAGGTCGGCGAGTGCCCCCTGCTTGTCCCATTGCTGAAAGACATCGCCGATGCCGAGTTCTTGGCAGCGTGTAATCGTGATATCGGAGTTGCGCGCCGAGATCACGGCATAATGAAGCACTTTTCCGGTCGTGGCGCGGATGGCAAACCCGTCAGCAGCGGAGAAATTCTTCGCCTCCTGATGGCCGCTCATAAAGATCATGCGGTTGTCGGTAAGCACGCCATCGACGTCAAAGATTAGGAGTTTGATATCACGTGGGTCCGCTTCAAGCTTGCGCTGTAATCTCTGCAATCTTCTTAACCTCGATTAGATACTTTTCAACTTCCGCCAGCGGCAACTGAGTTGCTGAATCAGATTTTGCCTGCGACGGATCCGGATGCGTTTCGAAAAACAAGCCGTCAACACCAACGGCGATGGCTGCCCTGGTCAACGGCAACACAAATTCGCGCGCGCCGCCGGAGGAGCCACCTTGACCTCCCGGTTGTTGTACCGAGTGGGTTGCGTCAAAGACCACGCAGTGACCGGTAGCTTTCATCTTGATCAGCGAACGGTAATCAACTACCAAGTCGCGATATCCAAAGGTCGTGCCGCGCTCAGTCAACATGATGTTGCGATTGCCTGTAGCGACGGCTTTCTGGGCGATGTGGGCCATGTCTTCCGGCGCGAGGAACTGACCCTTTTTGATGTTGACTGCCTTGCCGGTGGCGGCGGCAGCGACAATGAGATCGGTTTGGCGACACAAGAACGCCGGTATTTGCAGGACATCACAAACCTCGGCAGCAATCGCGGCTTCCGATATTTCATGGATGTCGGTCAGCACCGGCACAGCAAATCTCTTTCGCACTTCCTCAAGGATCCGCAGCGCGCGATCATCACCAATACCGGAAAATGATTGTCCAGAGAGACGGTTTGCTTTGCGGTATGATGATTTGAATATCAGTGGGAAGCCGAATCGCTCTGCCAGCTTGCGGAGTCTCTCGGCTGTCGTTAACACAATCTCTTCCGACTCGATAAGACATGGTCCCGCGATCAGAAATAGTTTTCCACCACCAAACGACCGGTTGCCGACTTGTATCATAACGTGGTTTTGAACTCGGTTTCGGCTTCCTCGGTCTCCAACTCCAACTCCGGCTGAGGGGGGTTGTCGTGGTATTGAGCCGCCGCTTTCACGAATTCACGGAAGAGCGGATGTGCGGTATGAAAACGACTCTTCAACTCGGGATGAAACTGCACCCCAACAAACCAGCGGTGATTGGGAATTTCCACAATCTCCACCAGCTTGCCGTCGGGGGACATGCCGCTCAATTTCAGTCCCGCACCGGTGAGCAGATCGCGGTACCTGTTGTTAAATTCGTAACGGTGGCGATGACGCTCGGAGATCTGACGTTGCCCGTAGGCCTCAAAACTCTTGCTGTTTTCGTCCAGCACACAGGGAAACGCCCCCAATCGCATGGTTCCGCCCATTTCGGTGACTTCATGCTGGTCAGCCATCAGATGAATCACCGGATGTTTCAAATCGCGGTAGAACTCAAAGCTGTGCGCATCCGCAAGACCGGCGATATTGCGCGCATATTCAATCACCGCGCACTGCATGCCGAGGCAGATTCCGAAGAACGGGATATTCCGCTCGCGGACATACCGGATTGACTCAATCTTGCCCTCGACGCCCCGTTCGCCGAATCCACCGGGGATGAGCAGACCGTCAATGTTCTGCAAATAAGCCCCCGCGCCGTTGGCTTTGATATCTTCAGAGGCGACCCAGACCAGATCAACTTTAACGTTGTTTTCGGCTCCGGCATGAATAAAAGCTTCGATGATCGACTTGTAGGCGTCCTTCAGATTGACATACTTGCCGCAGATACCGATGCGAACATGCTTTTCCGGCTTTTTGATACGCTGGACGATACTTTGCCACTCGCTCAAATCCGGTTGCGGCGCGTCCAGACCGAGAAATTCTACGATGTAATCATCCAGTCCCTGTTCGTGATAGACCAGCGGCACTTCGTAAATCGATTCCACATCCAGAGTCTCAATCACATGCTTTGGTGCAATGCTACAGAACAAACCGATCTTCTCCCGGATCGATTCCGACAGCGGCTTTACCGAACGGCAGAGCAGCACCTGCGGTTGAATTCCGATTTCGCGCAAGTCGCGCACCGAATGCTGGGTGGGCTTGGTCTTGAGCTCGCCGGCAGTCTCCACCCACGGGACAAGCGTCAAGTGAATAAACAGGGTGCTGCCGGGACCTTCTTCCAGCGCGATCTGACGGGCAGCTTCCAAAAACGGCAGTGATTCGATGTCACCCACGGTGCCGCCGATTTCGGTAATCACGACGTCATAGCAACCGTCCTTCTGAGCCAGTTTGCGGATGCGGGCCTTGATTTCATTCGTAATGTGCGGTATCACCTGCACGGTCGCCCCGAGGTAATCGCCGCGACGTTCACGATTGATGACGGCAAGGTAGACTTGACCCGCCGTGACATTGTTGTCACGCGTCAGTGTTACGTCGGTGAAACGCTCGTAGTGTCCCAGATCGAGATCGGTTTCGGCGCCGTCATCCAGCACGAATACTTCGCCATGCTGGAAGGGATTCATAGTGCCGGGATCGACATTAATGTAGGGATCCATTTTCTGCAGGTTGACCCGCAGACCTCGTTTCGTCAGCAGCACGCCTATGGACGATGACGCTATGCCTTTACCCAGCGAGGAAACAACTCCTCCGGTGACGAATATATACCTGGCTTTGTCCATCTATCTGACTCCTCTCTCTTGCGAGAGTCTCTTGCTCGCAGCTAACAAATCCTCGGGGGTATTGATCGACATTACCGGCGTGTCAAGACGTGCGGCACCGATCGGAAACCCCGATTCAAGTATGCGCAATTGCTCCAACGATTCGGCGATTTCGCCTGCGGTCGGCGATAACACGGCGTACATCGCTAGAAAATCCTTCCTATATGCATAGATACCGACATGGCCATAATTGACCAATGCAGCGCCACGATCTCCAGTGATCGGTTGCCGCGAAAATCTGATCGCCCGATC
>CAIVAP010000301.1 GCA_903903945.1 uncultured bacterium
ACAGGGACTACGTTCATTGGCTGTGTGTAGGAGCGACTTTAGTCGCGACCTACTCTCACTACGGCGCACTTCAAAGCGTGTCAGCCGGACGGCATGTATCTGACAGCGCGAGCCACTTGGTTTACAGCGACAGACTCACTCACCACGGCGAAGTACGAATATGCCTTGGGTTGTGACGGTTATTGTTCGGCATCTCATTAGCTTAGTCGTTGCCGTCCAACCGCAAGGGATTCCTGGTCGAGTAGGAGGTAGATTCACAAACCATCACGGTTTGCTCTGCCGCTAATCACCCGACCCACAGAGCACTCCGGGGTGACCTTCGGTGCCGCAACCAGCGTTCTACTAACTGTGGTGGTGGCGATTTATCTACAAGAGCACTACAAAAAGAGGGTGAGCAGATAGAACATGCTACTCGAGATTAGCATTGCAGCCACAGAATGAATACCCCACCCGACGCAAGGCTTTGGGTGGGGTACAAAGTAGGGTGGTTCGGATTTCGACATACTCTACTGTGTCGTTCTGGAACAGTTGTCAGTGTATTGGAGGGTGAATCTAATAGCATGGACTTTGAGAGGGTGGATTATTGGCAACAACGACGAGAATGAACTTGACAGATTTGATTGGTTTGCTATAATAATGTCGTTGAACAATCGAAAGCTTGGTGCTCCGAGATGCCTTTGTCTGACAAAAGAATCCGGGCAGGGAGTCCTGACCCGCAAGGAATAAAGCACGGAAGAATCATCAGATTTGCTCGAAGACAGAGCAACCTCTCCCCGCATCAGCTTTGTGAACAACTCGGCATACCTCGCTCAACCCTCTATCACTATGAACACGACGGACCTTCACCCGAAGCAATTCGCTTCATGCGGATTCTTCACTCACTCAGGATACCCCTTAATGTTCTTTTCGACAGTCAAATTCCTTCAGCTTCGAGTACACAAGCAATCGAGGAACTTAGGAACTGTCCGGAATTCCTAGACTTTTGTCAAGAGTTGACAAATATCCCCCCTCTGACGAGGGCGCGACTAATTGGCGTTTTCGTCAAGCTACTACGAGCTGTTAAAGTACCTATCACCATATCCAAGGCGAGGAAATCATGAATGTTAGAGCTAGTGGAGACGCATTCGCCCTTTACGATGGGCGATATGGACCCATTTCCGAATCTCCGTTCACGCTTCGACCTAGTCTGATATTCCGACATCACAACCGTCGACAGGCGAAGATTAGAGGATTAACGCTGGAAGCTGCAAGACAAGAACTCTCCGCGAAAACTGGCATTAGTATCTCAAGAATCTGTCAAATCGAGACCGGTGGAATTCCGAGCAGTGTTGAAATTCGAAACCTACACAATGCCCTTGGTTGGTCGATTTTCTTCATTTTCGGCATCTCCAAGAACGCGTACGAAGACGCGGAACAGACGTTCTTCGATGATCTGGAGCTAACGAATCCAACCACGGACGACCGAAGGGCGTATCGAGAGTTCTATGGTGAATTTCTCGAAATCGTGAGTTCTGAAGCAAGAGGAGTTAGGAAATGACTAGAAGAGGCTCACTAGGCCCAGCTGTCAAAATGGCCGAGGATCTTGCACGGTTCTGTAAGGCCAGGTTCCCCGATGTCTTTCTGTCTTCCGGTTTCCACAGTTGGGACTATTTGGTCGGTTTTTGCGAATCTATTGGGGCTCACCTCGTTCTTGATCGAGTGCTGCCTGGCCAGAGAAGAAAGGCAGCCGTGATGTTTGTAGCCGGGATCCCTTTCATAATCATCGACAAGTCGATTAGACCAGGCTCACGACAAGCCATGCTTGCTCTTGCGCATGAACTGGGACACGTAGTCTTACAGCACAGAGACCGGCCCAGTTTCGCAGAGCACGGCCTCTCTGAGACTATGGACCAGACGGGGATGTCCCTTCAATTCAACTTCCATAATCAGACTGAACTGGAAGCGAATATCGCAGCTCTATATATGATGGCACCTGATGCCTATTTGGACAACCTGGTCGAGCAGACGTCTTGGATTCAGTCCAAAAATAAATCCATTCAACACGATGTTCCTGTCGAATGGTTTGCGATACGTGTGCAGTTGTATCGTGAGATTTTTGGGTATGATCGAACCTTGGAGCTCCTGGCGGCTAGACCTACTGATCCATTCTCACAAGTTGATGTGCGGAAATGGGAGTGTACCGACAATAACTTATTGGAGCTTTTTCTCGCCAGAATCAACGCTGGCAGCTTCGCGTGGGGTCCGAATCTGTGTCGTTGAGTTAGAGCGAGGTCTTGGCATAGCGGCTGCGCTGGAATGCCAAAGAGGTCATCCAGCGTGATAGAAGTTCCACATAATTCCGATGAACTATGGAGCCTAAGGACAACATGAGTCACTCTCTCGGCTTTTGCGAGGTTTTGCACAAGTAAAGAGATGCAAGGATTCCGTGTGATTTCCAGTAGGAGATGGTCATGTCAAGCAAGGTGAAACAAAGAGGGAACAAAAACAAGAAGCGGGCGAGAACCTCACCTTCGAAACCCCTGCACAACGCTGGGTGCTGTTTCGTCATCATGCCTTTTGGAGGCTTGTTCGATGAATACTACGATTCTGTATATCGGCCAGCGATTGAAGATGTGGGATTGGACCCAATCCGGGCCGATGATGTTTACACGTCGGGGACGATCATCGATGATATATGGAGACATACGGGATCAGCCAGAGTCATTCTCGCAGACCTGACCGAAAGGAACTCAAACGTGCTCTACGAACTGGGCCTAGCACATGCACTTGCGAAACCTGTGATTTTGACCGCGCAATCCATCGAGGATGTCCCATTTGATCTTCGTCATCTTAGAATCATTCTCTACGACAGAAATAAAGTGAAATGGGACAGAACGTTGCGGTTGAATGTTAGGGATTACCTGCGGGAAACTCTTAGATCACCAAAATTAGCTGTTCCCCCGACCTTTCTGAGAGTCAATCCCAGCGCGAGAGTCACGGAGGTTAGCGGTGTCGAGAAAGCTATCCTCGAAATGCGGCGGGAGGTCGACCTTGTGCGCCGAGAGCTGTCATACCTTCGTCTAACGCTGAAACTAGTACCAATTATCGACGAACCCGGCAGATACGTCTTGACTTTTGACTCAGAAGGCAAAACGCCTGCAGTGAGGGTTCGCAAAAAATCGGAGAATAGTCGTTCGGAGAAGAGACGCAGCAGCTGAGTTTTCGAAAAGACAAGGCTTATCCCCCAGAGCCATTCCTAACCTTCCCCTCCGCTTCTCTGTGAGTCCATGTCAATAGTTGTGTAAATAGTTTTTTCAAGCAGAGTGCCTCTCGGCTGTTGGTTTCTTCGGTTTGACATTGTAACCCACCCGACCCCGTACCCCACCAAGCTGGTGGGATTCTTGATCATATCTGCTATCTCCATCATGCGACTGCCAACGGGGCGAACGTTCTGCTTGAGATAGACACTGTACCCCACCCAAAGCCTTGCGTCGGGTGGGTTCGTCATTCCGTGGCTGCAATATCAATCTCGAGCAATACATTGTCGGAAGCTGCATAGTAGCTATAGCTCGACCATTTCCAACCTGCTGGCTGTCGAACAAGTCCCCTCTTGACGGGGTTGTTGTGGCAATAGTTGACCTTCTCCCAGACCGATTCCTCCGTCCGGCAGTTGTGATCGAAGCAGCGACGTTGCCACACAGCAGTTTTCTCCTTTCCGTCGCGTGGCACCAGCAGTCTGGCATACAGGTCGGACTCTGAGCTTTTGAGCAACTTTTGGCTATCTCTTGCGGTGATTCGCTTCAGTTCGCCAACGAGAGGTCCAAGCTCGACATCTTCCGGCGGAACTATGACCAGATGAACATGTTCCGGCATCACCACATAGCCCAGCAGTCTGAGTTGATAGTCGTGACAGAATTTATGGAGTCTGTCCACAACGATATCTCGGAAAACATGGTTGCTCAGAATGGGGAGTTTCTGATCGTGCAAAATGTCACGAAACGCGGCCGCCCGTCATGATCGTAGTGTTTCAGTTTCATCTCAATGCGAATCTAAGGACACAGTCATCAGCCAGCAAAGAAAAACCCACCCGACGCTTCGCTCTGGGTGGGGTACAAAGTCCTGCTTCAAATTCATCTGGCAGAAGAAACCTAAACCCACCCGCTGGGTGGGGTACAAAGTTCCAATTGCTGGCTATTCCGCCTTCAATCTCTGGATTTCGCTCATATAGAAATTGATGCGGTCAGAGTCGCTTTCGGATTCGGCTTCTTGCAGGAGTTGCTTGTATTGGGTGATCCTGCGATCACGCGCGCGTTTGTCTAAGGCATTGACTAAATCGGTGTACATCGCCTGCAGGTCGGCGTCGCCAAAGTCGCGCGTCGCCAGAGCCGCGATCCGTTCACGACTGGCGGGGTTTTCAACCTTGTCGATCAACGATGACGCCGAGACAGCAACCTGTTCCTCGCGCAGCAGAGTCATCAGACCATAGATGTCGGCAAGTTGATTATCCTCGAAATCGGTCGGTGCGATGCGATCACCGGCGGAATCAAGCAACTCCGGGCGAGCCAGCAGCACAGCGACGAACTCTTCTTCCAGATGCGAAACTTTGGTTGGCTTCTGTTGTTGGGGCATTCTTGCGGCAGCGGGCTGGTGACCATGTTTAAGCAGCTTGAGATCAATATCACAGCCACGCGAGACCTCCTGTAGAAATAGTTCCCGTCGCACCGGATCATCGATCTTGAACGAGAGCGCGGTCAGACGCTTGATCGTCTTGTCCTTGACGCCGAGCGAGAGCTTCTCCCAACGGTCGGGCAACAGCGAAAGCGAGAAGTCAACATACGATCTCGCCTTGGTGATCTGGTCGGCAATGGCTTCGTGACCACCGTTGCGCACCAGTGAATCGGGGTCATCCCCTTTGGGCAGCGAGACAACCTTGACCTCAAGACCGGCCTCAAACAGAAAGTCGATAGATCGCAGCGCCGCCTGCTGACCGGCTGAATCGGAATCGAACATCAGGATGACACTCGGAGTGCAGCGAGCCAAGAGTTGCGCCTGTTCGGGAGTAAACGCCGTGCCGGAACTGGCAACGACATTTTGCACGCCTGCTTGATAAAGAGACAGGTAGTCGAAATATCCTTCGACGACAATCGCTTCTTCTTTGCGACGAATTTCACCGCGCGAATGCGACAGACCATAGAGAACACTCGCCTTGTGATAGAGAGGAGTGTCGGGAGAGTTGATGTATTTGGCCTCGTCGGCAGCCTTAAACGTGCGCGCGCCGAAGGCGATAGGTTTGAGAGCGATATTGAAGACTGCAAAGGTCAATCGGTCGCGGAATCTATCGTAGTAGCCGCCTTTTTCGCTCTTGATTATCAGACCGGCTTTCTCCAAGTCCTCTTCCGTCAGGGATTTCTTTTTGGCGTGAGAGAGGAACGCATCCCAGCTATCGGGAGCATAACCGAGCTTGAACTTCTCGATAATTTCATCCGTCAATCTGCGAGTCTTGAGATACTCAAGGGTCTTTCGAGAGTCCCGCAGGTTCTCGGCGAAAAATGTGGAAGCGACTTCGTGGGCATAATAGAGCTGATCCATTTCCTTGGAGTCGCGATGATAGGAACGCTCCGGCAGCGTAATATTGGCTTTCGCGGCGAGGAGCTTAAGCGCATCTGGGAACGCCACCTTCTCGAATTCCATGATGAACGAGAAGACGTTACCCCCCTTATGACAGCCAAAGCAGTGGTAGATTTGCTTGTCAGGGGAGACAGAAAACGACGGCGTTTTCTCGTTATGAAACGGGCATTTGCCCCAGTAGTTGCGTCCCTTGCGTTTGAGAGGGAGGTAGGTCGCAACCACCTCGACAATGTCAGACGCTTCTCGCACCCGCTCGATGATGTCATCACCATAAAATGCCATGGAAAACAATAAACGGTCAGTGAGGCGGTGAAGCAAGGCCGATATTGACCAATGGGAGTCTGTGCTACTGCCTGATACTCCCAAAAGGGACTGTTGAAAACCTCGGAATTATCATTGCGAGGAGTCAGGGTGGGTGAGAGAGGGGAGGGGCAATGACGACGAAGCAATCTGCGCGCCTGCGTCTGGAGAGCGTAAGTCGAGATTGCTTCGTCGTGCTCCACACCCTGCATCACCTCTCCGCACTCCTCGCAATGACACCGTCTGGGCTTCTCAACAGTCCGCAAAAGAGCCAGAACTGCCCGGCCTTGAATCTGAGGCAATTTTCTCCTTGAGCCACAGAGGGAGTCACCATATATTGGCAGATTCTCTGCCGGTCGGAATGACTTTGGGAAGTCCAGAATCGCCGAGTGTGCGGAGTCCGAAGAGGCATTGACCGCTTTTTCGGTGCAGAAGAGATTGGCCGTAACGCACGTCTCTTCGCGGAAGCTGAAGGAATGCAGGTTTAAGAGAAACAAAACTAATGGGAGAAACTTAGATGGCAGACAAAAAAGCGGATCTGGCAGGACCTGGTATTGGCAATTATGAAGACTTGGAGAAAGTTCTGCCAAGCGATTATCGCCCGCTGCTCAACCGCAAAGACACACAGAAGGCGCTCTATCTGGTTAAGCACTATATCGAGGAGAACCTCTGTAAAGAGCTCAACCTGATGATGGTTCAGGTGCCGTTGATCGTTGATGTCAACAGCGGCGTCAACGACTATCTGGATCGCGATGGGTCGCGTACCCCGATTCAATTCCATATCAACAACGATTACAACAAGAACCCCATCGATGCGCAAGTGGTACAGGCGGCAACCAAGTGGAAACGCGTTGCCTTAAAGCAGTTCGACTGCAAGGTGGGCGAAGGCATTTGCACTGATATGCGTGCCGTGCGCAAGGATTACTTCCTTGACCATGACCATAGTTGCTATGTCGACCAGTGGGACTGGGAGAGAGTGATTACCGCCGATCAGCGCGATCTCAACTTCATGAAGGACATTATCCGCAAGATCTGGAAGGTACTGGTAGGCGCCGGCAAAGCGGCTCAGGAGCAGTTTCCCGCTCTGAAAGACAGCAAGTATCCGCAGTTCCCGGAGGAGCTCAAGTTTCTCCATGCCGAAGAAATCCTGGAGATGTACCCCGATCTACCGCGCAAGCAGCGCGAGACGGCCATCTTACAGAAATATCCGGCGGTCTTCATCATCGGTATCGGCTGGACGCTTAAGGACGGATATCCGCACGAAATGCGCGCCGCCGACTATGATGATTGGGTAACCGAGACGAAGTCGGAAAAGGGTGAGCCGATGCACGGTTTGAACGGCGACATCCTGGTCTGGAATCCGGTGACCAAGCGTCGTCATGAGTTGACGTCCATGGGTATCCGTGTGACCAAGGACACGCTCAAGACGCAGTTGCAGATGACTGGTCAGCTTGATTTTCTGAAACTGCCGTATCATCAAGCAATCATGAACGACCAGATTCCGCTCAGTATCGGCGGCGGTATCGGTCAATCGCGTACCTTTATGTATCTGCTGCGTGGAGCACATCTCGGTGAATTCAGCGTCACCGTCTGGCCGCAGATTCTCAAAGATATCTGTGCCAAGAAGAACATTCACGTTCTCGAATAGAGTGATTCTGCGAGATCAGATGCCTGATCTCTAAGGTGATATCAGGATGCGGCAGTTGGAAACAGCTGCCGCATTTGTTCTTGTTAGCGAACGGGGGTCTATTTCAGCAGCA
>CAIVAP010000302.1 GCA_903903945.1 uncultured bacterium
GATTTAGGGGGTTGTCTTCCTTCTTGTCGGATAGGCGCTTACAACCCCCTTGGTCCCCCTTTGCTAAGGGGGAAAGCCAACTCACTCCCTGCGTGTTTCATGAAAGCCAACTTACAGAACAACCTCCTGACGTCTGCCGTCTATGAATCGATGTCAGCCGGACGGCATGTATCTGACAGCGCGAGCCACTTGGTTTGTAACGACAGACTCACTCACCACGGCGAAGTACGAACAGGTCCTGAGTCGTAACGGTTATTGTTCGGCATTTTCATTAGCTTAGTCGTTGCCGTTCAACCGCAGGCGATTCCTGATCGAGTAGGAGGTAGATGCACAAATCATCACGATTTGCTCTGCCGCTAATCACCCGACCCACAGAGCACGCCGGGGTGACCTTTGGTGCCGCAACCAGCGTTCTAATAACTGGGGGGAGGAATACTTTTGGAGTGATGCGCTACAAAAATGGTGGCGGCCTGGACGGAATTCACAAGACAAAGATAGCGGAATGTCAAGCCCCAAGAGGGCTTGACCTACCAGACGGGTGTGAAGAATGTTTTTGCAGTGAGGCGCTAAAAGATGGGAGCGGTCAATTGGTGGGAGAGTGTCGGGTTCGGCGCTTCGCTGCGAACCCGACCTACAAAACTTTTGGAGTGATGCGCTACAAAAATGGGGGAGGGATAGGAAGGAAATGTCGAAACCCCGGCAGAGGCGTGTCGGTAAAGCCAGGTATTGTACCACAACGGGGTTTCGACCTACAGAACTGGTATTGATAGCATTCCCCTACCTGGGCGAGTATTTTCCGAAAAAACTATGTGAGTGCGACACCAAGTGACGCACAAACAGCGATATAGGGGGTAGACAATTATCATGGAGGTACTATGTCAATAGCCAAAGATCACAGCACTGCTCTCGTGAGAATCAACGACCTTCTTGCAGCTAACGGACCACTGGAGACCACGGACAGCCCGGTGCTATCGGAGGAATTAGGCAACGCAGTAGCTGCCATTCAGAAGACGCTCCTTCCTGAAATGCAGCTCAAACCAATTGAAACACTCATTATTGCCAGAGTGTTCGTTCTGGAGGAGGGAAGTCATGTCGCGTCCAATCTCATTTTCGAGAAGTTTTTCACGTCAGACGTTGGCATGCGGGAACAGTTGCGGCTGCTGCGAAAGCTGAACGAGAAGGGCATTCTCGAAAGTCCCTTTGAGTCGGTCAGAATCAAAGATTGGCGGCGACCGAAGCTGGAGCGCGACTACGCGCTGACGAGGATGTATGGCGGCTCCATGAGCCTTACCGAATATGCTTTTGCAAACATCATCGGCGATGAAGAAAAAATGTACAAGGGTCGGCAGCAAGGCTTCGAGAACAATCTCGAATTCCTGGAGAGTTGGAGCTCCTTAGTGGATGCTATGCGCATTGGGCGGGAGCGTCTGGGGCTTTACGAGGGTAACATGGGCAGTTATGCGAGCGAATTGTGTGATGTGCAAGAGCGCTATGACCGCATACAAAAGCGACTCGCTCTGACTACGGAGGAAATTCCGTTTCGCACACTCTGTAGCGAATATGACCTGTCATTCGCGGAGCAGCTGGTAATCATGTATGACGTTTATCACTACGGCGACAGAGACTTCGCTAGTGAGCTGCGAAACAGTGCCGTTCTGCTGCCACCCGACTCCCCCAGCTTCCTTTCCCGAGACGTCTTCGACAAGGATTCGCGCTTGGTGGAAAAACAAATCTATAGACCTTTCAAGTTCGATTCGGATGGCAAAGCGGAGTATAAATATAAGCTCGCGACTCAGTACTACATCTTCATCCTCGGAGACTTAGCCTTGAAAGTGGGTCATCCGATATTGCCATAATCACGTTTGATTTGCAGGTCAGTCAGGGTATCTTGCCGCATGCCTGAGGTCAAGCAGATTGAGCGAATCATCCGCATTTTGCAAAGACTGGCGGTGAAATCGGAAGTCACGGTGGCGGAATTGTACGAGTATTTCGAACGACAAGTCCCCAAACGAACGCTTCAGCGCGACTTGGTCGAACTGAGCGCCGCCGACTTACCGTTGCAAACGCGCGAAGGAAAAAACCGTCAGTTGATCTGGAGTATCGCGCATGACTACCTGCGCTTTGTGCCAGTAACCATGCAGCCAAAGGAGATGATCGCGTCTTGGCTTCTGCACACGATGTCCGACGCGTTTGCAGGTACGCCACTGGAACGTGATGCCAAATCGTTCATTGCGAAGGCCAAACAACTGGCGCCGCCAGGCGTCTTCGCCGAATTGCACGGTGACTTACAGCCGGTCTTCGGTATAACCTTCACCGGTTACATTGACTACCGGCCACAGGCGCAGATAATCAGCCAGTTGATCGAGGCAATCACCAAGCGGCGTGTGGTCAAGTTCATTTACAAGCCGCATTGGAAGGACGATCCCAGTGTCTTTGAGGCCAATCCGTACATGCTCCTTTGGCACAAAGGCGCGCTCTACGTTGTCGCACTCTCAACACGGCATGACAACTATTTACTCCTGCCGGTTCAGCGTATCCGTGCCGTCGAAATACTCATCACTAAATTTCGCAGGCAGCCCGGTTTCAGTCTCGACAAGTTGCGCGAAGGCAGATTTGGCATTTTTGGCTATGAAGGACAAAAACCGGAGTGTGTGGTATTGAGATTCAACAAGGAAATCGCTGACATCATTGCCGAACGCATCTGGCACCCTTCTCAAAAACTGACTCGCCACCGCGACGGGTCGCTGACATTGGAAATGAAGGTTGTCATATCGGATGAGTTGAAGGGCTGGGTGGCGAGTTGGATACAGTATGTTAGTGTTCTTTCACCCACCGGATTACGAATCGCTGTCGGAAAGCAGAGAGAGTAGGAAAATGTACGAAACTCAGTTCATGGAGTTATACAGGCGGCTCGGAGTCGTAACGGAGACTAATCAGGGTGTTCCGCTGCACACCAATTGCGGATGTCGGGAGGCATGCTGGAGAGTAATTGCTGGTCGAACTCCACCACCACAATCCGGCGAGCGATCACACATCTCTTTGCCTTGGGTGGGTTCGAATTACGGAAAAGCGAAGTTACTAGTAGTTGGCGAGAACCTCAACGAGTGCGGAGGGTTAGGTGCTGTAAGTAGCCTTGTCCGCCAAGCTCAAGAGAAAATAAGAGCTGGTAGGCGTCGAATATTCAAAGGCGTCTACGAGAATGGCGAAAAGTACAATGGTACTGATCTCTACTTCAAAGCAGGATCGTATGTAACTGCCTTGATTAGCGAATACTTACCTGAACTGGCATTGCCGGACGAACCACGGCTTTCGCTAGGACAATTGATTGCTGTCGCATACGACTACATTGCCTACACAAATCAAGTGAAGTGCTCTCCGAGCGGCAAAAAAAGCAGCGCATCGCCGGAGATGTGGAAAGCCTGCGGAAGACATATTCTCAAGGAAGAGATTAACATCCTCAAACCGGAAAAGATTCTGATACTGGGTGTTCAAAATAACAAGTATTTCTTCGGCACAAGTGTTCTGGACAGCGAACCAAAATGGTCTCCCTACGGCACTGGCGGTACCGTATTCGCATGTGATTGCTCGTTGGACGGAAGGTCATTGCGGGTTTTTGCTGTCCCGCACCCTAGTTATTTCAGGGCAAAAAGGGAAACGATTCGCGCGGCCCTAGCAGATGCGGTTGATAAACTAAGCCAGTGAATAGGATGTGAACGACTTCCGTAGGTCCGAGCTTACCCATTGTAACCGCGCCGTCAGGAAAGATTCCTGACGACGCACTATTACTGCATCTTCGGCCAGCAGTTCTGTAGATACCGTCCTTCATGTCAATGGTTTTAGGTTAGAGTTGAAGGGTTGCTGGGAGATCAGGATAGCCTGAGCCATCAGCAACAGTTTCTTCATGCAGGCCATCAGGGCCACCATTCGGGGTTTGTGGTTAGCGAGGTGC